>NZ_JBVIWC010000001.1:0-160107 GCF_055594965.1 Kitasatospora sp. NPDC040550
CCCCGACACACCGCAGCCGCAAACACACACACCGCAGATCACACCGGGCCAGGCCAGGTCACACCGGGCCCACCGGGCCCACCCGGCCGGGGCAGGTCACGGCGGGCCTGGGCAGACCACGGCGGGCCCACCCGGCCGGGGCAGGTCACGGCGGGCCTGGGCAGACCACGGCGGGCCCACCCGGCCGGGGCGGGTCACGGAGGGGCGTCACACACCAGCACCGACCACCCGCAGCAGCTCCAGCCGCGACGCGCTCTCGCTGCCTACCGCGGCCGTGTACACCAACAGCAACTGATCCTGCCCACCGGCCACCAGCACCTCACACTCCAGCTCCAACTCCCCCACCACCGGGTGCAACACCCGCTTACGCCCACTACGCCGCACCGCCACCTCGTGCCGCTCCCAACACGCGGCGAACTCCTCCCCCGTCGCCACAAGCTCGGCCAGCAACTCACCCACCCGCCGATCCCCCGGACGCGCCGCACACGCCGCCCGCAACGACGCCACATGCGCCCGCGCCAACCCCTCGTGATCCTCCACCGGAAACAACACCCGACTCGCCGGCTCCGCGAACCAACGCAACAACAGATTGCGCCGCCCCGACCCACCCACCTCCCCGAACACCGCGCCCGCCATCGCGTTCTGCGCCAACACATCCCCCACATCCGACACCACCTGCGCCGGCACATCGCACAGACGATCCAGGATCAACAACAACCCAGGACGCACATGCGCCAACACCCCCCACCGACCCGGCGGCTCATGACCAGCCAGACGGAACAGATGATCACGCTCGTCCTCACTCAACCGCAACGCCCGCCCCAACGCCACCAACAACTGCGCCGACGGCTGCGGACCACGCCCCTGCTCCAACCGCGCGTAATAATCCACCGACAAACCACCCAACCCCGCCACCTCCTCCCGACGCAACCCAGGAATACGACGCCTCACCCCCGGCGGCAAACCCACATCAGCAGGGGAAACACGAGCACGAGCACGACCAAGGAAATCCGCAAGACCACCACGATCAACCATAAAACCCAGCATGACCAGCAGCAGAGACAGAAGCCAGCGAGTACCAGTCCCAGGTTGTGATCCGGGCCGCTAGGGTCGTCCCCCGTGTCCGAATCCTCGCCATACTCCTCGCCGTACTCCTCGTCATCGGCGTACCTGCACACGACCGCCGCCGCCTACGACTCCCTGGCCGAGCGCTACGCAGACCTCGTCAAGGACGGCCTGGCCCGCCTGCCGCTGGACCGCTGCTTCGTCAACGCCTTCGCCGACCTGGTGCGCGAGGCCGGCCCCGCCACGGTGGCGGACCTGGGCTGCGGCCCCGGCTACCTGACGGCGGCCCTGACGGAGTGGGGCCTGGACGCCTTCGGCGTCGACCTCTCCCCCGCGCTCGTCGGCATCGCCCGCCGTACCCACCCGCAGCTGCGCTTCGAGGTCGGCTCGATGGGCGCGCTGGAGGCGGGCGACGGGGAGCTGGGCGGGGTGGTGTCCTGGTACTCCCTCATCCACACCCCGCCGGAGCAACTGCCCTCCTACCTGGCGGAGTTCCGCCGCGTGCTGGCCCCGGGCGGGTACGCGCTGCTGGGCTTCTTCGAGTCCGAGGGCGCCCCGGTGACGGCCTTCGACCACAAGGTGACCACCGCCTACCGCTGGCCCGTCGACCACCTCGCCGCCCTCGCCCGCGAGGCCGGCCTCGCCGAGAACGCCCGCCTGCTGCGCGAACCCGGCGAGGGCGAACGCTTCCGCCACGGCCGCCTCCTGCTGCGCGCCGTCTAGCCCCCCGGCACAGCGCGGGGCGTGGCGCGATCGGTGGGGTGCTCGTCGTTGACGCCGTCGCCGCCGCTTGGGCAGCCTGGCAGGCATGCGTCAGGTGGTGTTCGTGGTGTTCGAGGGGTTCCAGTCGGTCGACCTGGTCGGCCCCCATGCGGTGTTCCATTACGCGCGGGAGGCGGTCGGTGGCTACGACTGCCCGGTGGTGGCCCCCCGTGCCGGCGCGGTCCGCTCCAGCGGCGGGCTGACGATGCTCGCCACGCACGGGATCGGGGACCTCGCCCCCGAAGGGCTGGACACCCTGGTCGTGATCGGCGGCCCCGGCGTCAACGACGCGCGCCGCGACCCCGCGCTGGTCGCCTGGACCGCCGCGGCGGCCTTCGGCGCCCGGCGGGTGGCCTCGGTGTGCAGCGGCGCGCTGCTCCTGGCGGCCACCGGCTTCCTCGCCGGACGGCGCGTCACCACGCACTGGGCCCGCGAGCGCCAGCTCGCCGAGGAACACCCCGAGCTGACCGTGGACTGCGACCCGATCTTCATCAGGGACGGCCCGGTGTGGACCTCGGCCGGCGTCAGCGCCGGCATGGACCTCGCGCTCGCCCTCGTCGAGGACGACCACGGGCCGGAGCTGGCGCTGGCGGCGGCCCGCGAGATGGTGCTGTACCTGCGACGGCCCGGCAACCAGTCGCAGTTCAGCGTCCCGCTGTGGTCGGCGCAGCCCGCCCCCGGGCCGGTGCGCACCGCCGTACGGGCCATCCAGGACGACCCCGGCGGGCGGCACGGCCTCGCGGAGCTGGCGGCCCGGGCCGGTCTGAGTCCGCGGCACCTGCAGCGGCGCTTCGCCGCCGAGATCGGCACGGGACCGGGCGCCTACGTCGAACGGGTACGGGTGGAGGCGGCCCGCCGCGCCCTCACCGAGACCGACGAGCCGGTGGCCGCGCTCGCCCGCCGCCTGGGCTTCGGCACCGCCGAGACCATGCGCCGCACCTTCCACCGCCGCGTCGGCATCGCCCCCGGCGAGTACCGGGAGCGTTTCGGCCACTCGAAACCCGCACACACCCCTGGGGAACTGACATGACGACACAGCCCGTCACCGTGGTCACCGGCGCGAGCCGCGGCATCGGCGCGGCGATCTGCCGACGCCTGGCCGGCGAGGGCCACGACATCGTCCTCGGCTACCACTCGGACACCGCCGCAGCACAGGCCGTCGCGGCGCAGGTCCGTGACCGCGGCCGCACCTGCCTGACCGTCCGGGTGGACACCGCTGAGGAGAGGGACGTCGAGGACCTCTTCGACCGGGCCGCGCGGCTGGGCCCCGTCACCGCCCTGGTGAACAACGCCGGCACCAGCGGCCCGAACGGACGGCTGGCGGACGCCGACGCGGCCGGGATCCGCAGGGCCCTGGACGTCAACGTCCTCGGGTACCTGCTCTGCGCGCGGCGCGCCGTGAAGGACATGCAGCGCACGGGCGGCGGAGGAATCGTCAACATCTCCTCGGCCGCGGCCACTCTCGGCAGCCCGGGACAGTACGTCCACTACGCGGCCGCCAAGGCCGCCGTCGACGCCCTGACCGTGGGCCTGTCGAAGGAGGTCACCGCGCAGGGCATCCGCGTCAACGCCGTCGCCCCCGGCACCATCTGGACCGACTTCCACCAGGACCCCGAACGCCCCGCCAAGGTCGCGGACTCCATCCCGATGGGCCGCGCGGGCCAGCCGGAGGAGATCGCCGCGGCCGTCTCCTGGCTCCTGTCCCCCGACGCCTCCTACGCGACCGGAGCGATCCTGCGCGTCGCCGGCGGACTCTGACACACCCCGACGGACCCCGACGGACCCCGGCTGTTTCTGGCGGGTTGAAGTAGAGCCGGTGAGGCGGTGGTTCCGGGAGCCAGCGGTCGGGCGGTGAGATTGGGTTCTGGCTCAACTTCTGTGATGCAGCTACGCCCAGATCGACCGGGGCTGGAGCCCTCCCGATCCTTGGGTCAGAACGGCGGTTCTGCGGCGTAACCACCCGCCCAGGAATCGCGGTCGCCTATGCGACGGGCCCGAAGTTCACGGGCGGTCAGGTCATCCGCGTTCTCCATGTCACTCGTGTCATGCCCCCACGCCTTCAGCGCGTCAAAGGCACGGTCGCGCTTGTAGCGGTCCGTGCTGGTGGCCAGCAGATCGCGGGCTCGGTCGGTCAACTCTCCTCGGTACAGAGCGAGAGCGGGGTGCTCCACCAAAGGGATGGCGGCAATGACGGCTGCGGCGCGTACCTCCGCGTCGTCGTTGCCGAGGAGAGACTGGACAGCGGAGTAGAGCAGTGGACGCAGGTCGCGAAACGCTCGCATCTCCTGGTAGTCGTCGAGAAAATCTTTGCCGCAGTGGCGTTCGCCAGCGGCCACGTTATCGTCGTCGGCGTCGTAGGCGGTGCTGCCGAGCCAGTCCAGGAGTGCCGCGCGGGTGGGACGACGCGGTGCCTGGTTCGCATCCTGGCCATCATCGCCTGTCGCGGTGGCTGGATGGTTGAGAATGGCTGCCACGTACAGCGCTACGGGCACGGTGGTTTCGTAGATGCTGTTCTGGTGGGTCACTGACCCAAGGGCGTCGACGACGGCCGCAGCTCTAATGCCCGGATCGGGATCCAGCAGGCGTGCCAGCGCCACCGGAAGGGTTTCGCCTGTCCCGCACGGGGTGGCCAGTGATGCCCAGTCCGTCTCGTCCAGGAACGTTCGGTGATGCGGGAGCTCGTCCGGCAAGGCGGCGTCGGTTTGGCTCGGGCTGTCGGTCACAGGCCGAAGCTACAGCGTTTTCGAGTGAGCGGTGTACTTGTGTTGTCGCAGCCCGCTCAATGCGAGCCCCACTCGGGTCCGTGCCCTGTGGTCACGCCAGCAGCACGCGCTTGCGTAGAAGTTGAAACCCTGCGCGGCCGAACATCTGGCGCTTGAGCATCTTAAAAGTTACGTGGAATCTGCCGGGTGATCATGTCTCTCCGGTGCAACCACGGACTTGGGAGATGGCTTGAGCGGCGCGACGGTGCTGATGGAGAAGTGGCCGGTGCTGGGCCGGCACGAACAGGCGGCGGTGTGGCTGCAGATCTGGACTGATCTCGGTCGGGCCGAGAACGATCGATGCCTACACTCGCGGGCTGGCCGAGTATCTGCTGATGTGCGAACGGGAGAACGTCGACCCGGTCACCGCGAGTCGCGCACATATAGCGTTCTACGTAAGAGAATTGACCTCTCGGCCTCACCGTCGAGGGGCCAATGTGGTCTCGATCGACTCGGGGGCGGGACTGGCGAACGCCACCATCCAGCAGCGCCTGGTGCCGGTCCGCCTGTTCTACGACTTCCTCATGGAGGAGGTTCTGCGCGAGTCGAACCCGGTGGGCCGGGGCCGCTACACCCCGGGGCGCCAGAGGGGCGGGCAGCAGCGCGGGCTGGTGCCGCGGCTGACGAAGCTGCCGTGGATCCCCAGTGAACAGCAGTGGCTGGGGATCCTGCAGGTCGCGCGGGAGGAGCCGGTCCGCAACCGGGTGATGCTGGCCCTGGCCTACGATGCCGCGCTGCGGCGAGAGGAGCTGCTCGCTGCGGACCGACGACCTTGATCCGGCCCACCGGACGCTGAGGGTGCGGGCGGAGACGACGAAGAACCGGCTGGAGCGGGTGGTGCCGTACTCGGCGTCGACCAGCGTGCTGATGTCGGCCTACCTCGCCCACCGGGCCACGATCAGCCGGGCCAGGGGGCCGCTGTTCCTGTCGGAGTCCCGGCGCAACCATGGACAGCCGCTGACCCTGTGGACCTGGTCGAAGGTGGTCCGCCGGATCGCCCTGGCCGCCGGGGTCCCGCGGTTCTCGACCCACACCACCCGGCACCTGTGTCTGACCGATCTGGCCCGGATGGGCTGGGAGTTGCACGCGATCGCGACCTTCGCCGGCCACCGCAACACCGACTCCACGCTCCAGTACATCCACCTGTCCGGCCGGGACCTGGCCGACAAGTTGGCCCGCGGCATGAAGCACATTCATGCCTGGCGAACACAGATGCTCACGTCCACGGACAGCGCGACGGCGGAGGTGTTGAGGTGACCGCACCACTGCCAGCCGTCGCCGCCGAGGGGGGCCGAACGCTGGTCCTGGCCGATCTCCCCGCCCCGGGACAACGCCCCGGTGGCCGTGCGACCCGCCGAGGCCAGGGCCTTGGCCGACCTGGGCGTGCGCAATCTGCGGCGACTGCAGTACTACGACCCGTCCGCGCCGGGCTGGCGCGTGATCTCCCGGCTGCTGGGTTCGCTGGAGGCGGTCAACGCCGCACTGGACTCCCCGCCCACCCCGCACCGCCGACGGGCCATGCTCGACGTGGTCGCGGTGCTGCTGACGCGGTGCGCGGAGACCGGCAGGACCTTCTGGGGCTGGACCGAGGAGGAACGGTTCCACCTGCTCGGCCGCACTCAGGCCGAGTTCCGCCAGCACGCGCCAACCCGGGCAGGCGACCAGGTCCGCCCCTATCTCGCGACTCACGCCTACCTGCTCGGTGGCTTCAACGAGTTCCACCGGCTCGGCGGCTTCCAGAGGCTGACCCTGGCCTGGCGGATCTTCGGACGCGACCGCCTCAACGGCGAGGTCGCACGACTCCGCACGGTCCCGACCGCCTGGGGCTACCGGCTCGGCCGGGACGAGGACGCCCTGCTGCTGATGGTGGCCTGCCAGCTGATCCTGCTCAACCGCAGCCCGCATCTTGAATATCTGGACACCGCGCTGTTCGACCGGGTCCGCCGTGACGGGCTGCTGGAGGGCAGTCGGCTGAACACGCTGCACGCGATGCAGCAGGCGGTCGCCGAACTCGGATTCTGTGATCCTCCGCGTCCCGGCACCGGTCGCCACTCGGCCCGGGCCAGTGGCGGCGCGCCGATCTGGGAACAGTGGGCCGACCGCTGGCACGCCACCTCGACGCTGACCCCGCGCGTTCGCGGCGGCGTCCGCTCGAACCTGCTCAAGGTCGGCCGGTGGATCGCCGCCGAACAGCCCGACGTCGCAGATCCGGCCGACTGGACCCGGCAGACCTGCGCTTCGTGGATCGCCGCGCTGGACCGGATGAAGGTCGGCGACTACGTCCAGCGCACGATCGGGCTGGGGGACCGTCTCGGCAAGCCGCTGGAGGCTCCCAGCAAGGCCGGGCAGATCACCGCGCTGCGAACGTTCTTCCCCGATTGCCAGGAATGGGAGTGGCTGCCCCGCCGCTTCGACCCCGTTCGCGCGTGGGCCATCCCCCGCAGCATCACCGCCCTCCTCGGGCCCGACCCCAGGGTGATCGCCGACGAGGTCTGGGCGAAACTGTTGTGGGCGGGCCTGAACCTGGAACCCGCCGACCTCCCCCAGACCCGCTCCGGGCACTTCTGCCCTTTCGAACTGGTCCGCGCGGTCACACTGACCTGGCTGTTCTCCGGACAACGCAGCAACGAGGTCGCCCGGTTGAAGGTGGGCTGCATCCGCTGGCAGCACGACGGGACAGCGATCGCCGGCAACTCGCAGCAGGTCCTTGCCCGCGACGCGGTCTGCCTGCTCGACGTCCCCACCCACAAGACCGGCACCGCCTTCACCAAACCGGTCGACCCGATCCTCGCCCAGGCCGTCGACGCCTGGCAGGCCGCCCGCCCCGACCAGCCGAAGTTCACCGACCGCCGCACCGGCGAGCTGGTCGACCCGCTGTTCGCGATCCGGGCCCGCCGCGTCTCCACCAGCTACATCAACAACACCGTCATCCCGATGCTCTGCCGCAAGGCCGGAGTCCCGGCCGCCGATGTCCGCGGCAACATCACCGGCCACCGTGCCCGGTCCACCATCGCTAGCCAGCTCTACAACGCCAAAGAGCCGATGACCCTGTTCGAGCTGCAGGCCTGGCTCGGACACCGCTCCCCGCAATCCACCCGGTACTACGCGAAGATCACACCCATCACCCTGTCCAAGGCCTACTCCGAAGCCGGCTACTTCGAGCGCAACGTGCGCACCATCGAGGTCCTCGTCGACCGCGACGCGATCACCACCGGTGCTGCCGCCGGCGGTGAGCCCTGGCAGTACTTCGACCTGGGCCACGGCTGGTGCACCTACACCTTCTTCGAGCAGTGCCAGCGCCGGATGGCCTGCGCGCGCTGCGACTTCTATACGCCGAAGAGCTCCAGCAAGGGCCAGTTGCTGGAGGCGAAGGAGAACCTGCAGAAGATGCTCGCGGCCATCCCGCTCACCGACGACGAACGCGTCGCCGTCGGCGACGGCCAGGCCGCTCTGGACCAGCTGCTGGAACGGCTCACCGATATCCCCACGCCAGCAGGGCCTACGCTGCGTCAGATCGGCGTCCCAGCTACCACGACACTACTGCCGGTCGTCAACGTGACCACCCGTCCCCGAGAGTGCGGTCCGGGAGGTCAATGCTGAACCCACGACGGTCACGGCAACTGGGGTTCCACCTGCACCGAACCGCCTCGACCGGGTATCGTGCGGTCCCGCGAATCCATGCCCCTGTCTTGGGAAAAGAAGTGCAGGATGCACATCCTGGATGACCTCACCGGTCTTTCCTCTCGTGCGAAGAGTCTGCTTGAACGAACCGGCCGGCGGGATGATCCGCAGGAACCTCGGCTCTCCACCGAGTTCCTGCGGATCCGGGACTGCTTCGGCCAGTTGATTCCCACGCCCATGATGCTCGTGATCCGCCGGGAGGGATTCGAGCAGAAGTACGGCGGACTCCGTTACCAAGTGCGAAGCAGCTACACCGTCGAGGGCGAACGCCGCGAGGTACTTCGCGACTGGCACTACGACCTGGGCCAGAGCATGTGGCCCGGCGCCGCCGACGGCTGGTACTTCGATTGGTTCGGGGAACGTGTGTCCTCCCCAGTGCGCTACCTGGTGCACACGGACGGACGAGTCGGAGTGGACGATGGAGGCGGCACGTTCCTCGAAATCGCCCCGTCCATCCCGGCTCTCATCGAATCCCACGCTCTCACCGACACGGTCTCGACCTGGGACCGCACCGCCGCCGAGGTCGACAGCTTCGCACTCGCCGAGCAACTCGACGGCCTCACCGACATCCCCGATGCATCAGGCAACACCATCCGATGGCGGCTGTCCGACAACGTCGCGGTTGAGGAGTTCCGGAACTGGAGCAGCGACGCGCCACGTCGTTGGCGCGCGTTCATCTGGAGCCGAGGCGAATCTGGCCGACGCCAGGTTGAAGAGGCCACTGCCCGAGTAGCGGCCACACAGCAGACCATGACAGCCACCGGATGACGACCGCTGCTTGACAGAGCTGATTCCACAGAATGATCCGGCTGGCATGACCTTCAACGATGCCGGGGTTCCAGGGCAGAGTGAGACCGGCGATGACGGCGTCCCGGTCTCGGTCGATTCCGGCGGTAGGGGTGTGGAGGCTGGGCAGGTTGTCCTGACGGACCGCGTTGAGCCATTCCGGGAGGCGCTCGCCCTGGCGCTCGGTGAGCATGACGGCGAAGGAGCGCACGTTCCGGGTCAGTGCGTCGAGTTTGGGGCAGTGGGCCAGGACGGTCTTGAGCTGGAGCTGTTCGGCCTCCGAGAGCGTCGTGGGCTGCCGGAGGATCCAGCCAGCGACGGTGCGAGGTGACCGCGGCTGCGCGGTCACGGGGCGCGGTGAGGTCCGCTTCTGCCATAGGTAGGCGCGGACGCGCTGGTAGCTGCCTCTGTAGCCGAGCGGGACGATCTCCTCCCAGAGCTTCCAGGCGTTGGTGCAGCCCTCGTTCCAGCGATCGTCCAGGTAGGGCTTGTACTCGTCCAGGACGGATGGGCGGCCCTGCCACTGACCCCGAAAGAGCTCCTCCGGACTCGCGGCGTCGGCCAGGGCCTTAACCGTGCGCCAGTTCATGCCGAGTTGCCGCTGGACGGCGCGCTGACTGTGCCCCGCGGCCAGCAGGGCGTGCACCTCGGCGTGCCGGGCCCGAGTCCGGTCGGCGAACCGGTGGCCTGTCGGACAGGGCTGATCCACGTTCTCCTCCCGGTCTGCGGACCCGGCAGTAACGGTTCGACTGGCCAGCGGAGTTGTGACATGCAGACACTTCTGGTGGGAAGCGACGGCCCGCTCGGTCGCTTCGCTGAGGTTGTGCCACAGGTGGCAGTGGTCCGCGACCTGGACTGCCTGCGGTGCACCGGTGGTGGCGGGCCGCGGTGAAGAACGGTGCGCGGTCGCGGCAGACGACCTCGACGCCCGGCCGCTCGACCAGCCACCCGCCAGGCTCGACGCCTCCCGGTCGGGCAGCAGGCCCACCGGTCGGCGGGTCTCAGCGTCGACCAGCACCGTCCCAAAGGCACGGCCCTTGCGCGTCGCGTACTCGTCGACGCCGACCACCCGCGGGGCCGGCGGCTGCGGATCGGGAAGCTCCTCGACCAGCCGCAGCACCGTGCTCCGGCTCACCGAGACCCCGAACACGGTGGCCAGCCGCGCGCCGGCCCGCCCGGCCAGCGCCAGACCGACCGAGGCGAGCGTGGCCCGCAACTGCTCGGTCCATCGGCTGTGGCGCCGCGTCAGCCCTTCGATCTGCTCAACGAAGGTCCGCCGCCCGCACGACAGGTCGCCGCACACAAAGCGCCGCACCTGCAAGCTCAGCCGGACCCGCATCCCCCAACCGGACCGTCGACGGGAAACCGCAGGTAGGAGCTGTGCACCCAGGTGGACTAACCCCCGCACCCCGGAGAACTGTTCCCCACCGCCGCAGACTTGGTACGTTCACCGACTAGATGTCCACGTCGTCCGACAGTACCGTCACACCCGCGACCGACGGAAACAGCAGCCCCTCCAACCGGGGCACCAGATCATCCACGGTCCCGCACTGTCAGCCACCACGACTCGGCCACCAGTGAGATCCGGGCAACTTCCCGACGCCTACCGCATCGGTACGTCGTCACTCATCGTGCGCAGACCACGGAAGTTGAGCCAGAACCTGAGATTGGGAGCCACCCGGCGTGATGGTGCGACATACCGCTTTCGGCATAATGGGCTGCTTGGCCGCTCACGCTTTGCTTGTTGATCACGGTCGTGTCAGGAGACCGGTGTGTACAGGTCGCGTGAGTGGATCTTCTAGCGCATTCGCCGGGACAAGCGCCTGGAGCCGACGCTGTCGGGGCGGGAGCTTGCCCAGCGGTACCGGGTGTCGCGGAACACGGTCGCGAAGGCGCTGGTTCCCCGGTGCCGGCGAAGCGGAAGAAGCCGCCGCCGCGCAAGAACGCGCTGGAGCCGGTGAAGGGTTTCATCGACGCGATGCTGCGCGAGGACCTGATGGCGCCGGGCAAGCAGCGGCACACCATCGACCGGGTCCTGGAGCGGCTTGCGGCCGAGCACGACTTCGAGCTCGCGGCGTATTCGACGGTGCGGGACTACCTGCGCAAACGGCGACCGGAGCTGCTCCTGGAGGCCAGGGAGGGCCGCCGCCACCTCGACGGCACGGTCCCGCAGGCCAAACGCCCGGGCGAAGAGGCCGAGGTCGACTTCGCGGACGTATGGCTGGACCTGGTCGGTCAGCGACGCGCACCCGAGGACCCCCACGACCGGTTCGACACCGTACTCGCCCACGCCCTCACCGGCGCCCTCGGCTGACACCCCCCTACACAGCCGGCCCCACACCCCGACAACATGCCGGCGTCCCCGGGCGGACACACGCCGGCGACCGGGCGAGGGAGCCCCACCGGGCGGCGGGGCGGTAGGGCCGGTGCGGGGGCACGACCGGACGCCAGGCGGGAAGTGCCCCCGCAGCCGCTCCAGACACGGGAGCGGGCGTGCAGCGGCTTCCAGCGCCGGCAGCGGGCCGAGGTGTCGGACGACACGGCACACCGTCGCCGGGCCCGTCGCCGCCGCGCTCGCGCGCGACCCGCGCAAGGCCCTCGCACCGCCGCATCCGTAACGGCCCGGTCCGCGACACCCCACCCGTACCGGCCCCGCCGCGGTGCGGGTGCTCAACCAGGGATCGCCAGTCCCTGGATCGGCGGGTCTCTGTCGCCGGCAGGGCACGGCGGGCAGGCTGATGCATGTCGGAGAGCACAACTCCAGTGAGGGGAAGCAAGCATGACGAAGATCCTGGTGACGGGGGCGACCGGTTCGGTGGGGCGGCGTCTGGTGCCGCGCCTGGCACGGTGGGCCGGGGCCGAGGGTGGCTCGGTGCGGGTGCTGGTGCGGGACGCGGCCAAGGCGCAGGCGCTGGGGCTGGGGCTGGACGGGGTGGAGACGGTGGTCGGGGACGTGTGCGAACCCGCCGACCGGGCGCGGGCGCTGGCGGGCGCCGACGTGGTCCTGAACGTGGCGGCGGCGCTGCGCGGGGTGCCGGACGAGCAGGCGTGGGCGGTGAACCGGGACGCGGCGATCGCGCTGGGCCGGGAGGCCGCGAAGGCCGGGGTGGCCAGGTTCGTGCACACCAGCACCAACCTGGTGTACGGGCGGGGGCTGGGGCGCCCCGCCGTGGAGGAGGACGCTCTCGCGCCCGACCCGGCGTGGGGGGTGTACGCGCAATCCAAGGCCCAGGCCGAGGCGGGGCTGCGCGAACTCGCGGACGAACTGCCGCTGGTGGTGGCCCGGCTGGCGTTCGTGTACGGGGAGGGAGATCCGCACCTGGCGCAGTCGCTGCACTGGGCCGCGCACTGGCCGGCCCACCAGCGGCTGGCGGTGGTCCACCACGCGGACGTGGCGCAGGCGCTGTGGCGGGCGGCGGTGACCCCGGGAATCGAGGGCCGCACCTACAACGTGTCGGACGACGCGCCGCTGACCGCCTGGGACCTGCACGTCCTCAACGGCCGTACCCACCCCGGCACTTCGGCGCCCGGGGCGGAGTTCGACCCGTGGGAGGGACAGGTGTCGACCGCGGCCGCCCGCCGGGACCTGGGCTGGCGTGCGCTGTTCCCGTCCGCTTGGGCGGCGGCGCAGGCCGGGGCGCTGTGACCACGTCCGGCCCGGCCGCAGCAAGGAGTTCGAAGCCCGACCCTACGCGTCCGGGTCCCCGGCGATGAGCCGCTCGACGATCTCGGAGTCGCCGTCGATACGCAGGGACTGCGAGTCGCCCCGCCACGCCCAGCAGCTGGGCCCGGTTCCGGCGACGCTCGGAGCGTCCAGCGGGTGACGCGTTCAAGCGGCCGGCTCGTCCACCAGCGCCTCACGCTCACGCGGCGCGGCCATGACGGCACACACGGCGACCGTCCCACCGGACGGCACGTCCGCGGGCGGCACGTCCGCGGGCGACGCGCCGGCGGGGTGGTCGCGTCGGCACTCGTCGATCAGACCCACAGGCGGGAATGCCCAGGTTCGCTCCCCCGGGTGTTTACCACCGCACCCGGGGGACAGAGCAACGATTCTGACGAACGAACGAACGAACGGGACCGGCAAGCGGGTAGGCCGACAAGGCGGGCAGGCAGGACGGGCCCGGCGGGCGGGCCGGGGCCCGGCCCTCCCCGTGGGTGGGGAGGGCCGGGCCGCGCCTCAGCGGGCCGCCCGGCCGGCCGCGGGGGCCGGGGCGTAGCCCGCCGGGCGGGTGGTGAAGCTGCCGCGCCCCTGCGTGCGGCCGCGCAGGCGGCCCGCGTAGCCGAAGAGTTCGGCCAGCGGTACGAGGGCGCTGACCTCGGCGGTGGCGCCCGGGCCGGGCCGGGTGCCCTGGACGGTGGCGCGGCGGGCGGCGAGGTCGCCCAGGACGGCGCCGATGGCGTCCTCGGGCACGGCGACGCTCACCTGCGCGAGGGGTTCGAGCAGGTGGAGGCGGCAGGCGCGCAGCGCCTCGCGCAGGCCCTGGCGGGCGGCGGTGCGGAAGGCGAGTTCCGAGGAGTCCTTGGGATGGGTGAGGCCGTCGGTGAGGGTGACGGCGACGCCGGTGACGGGGTGGCCGCCGAGCGGGCCCTCGGTGAGGGCGTCTCGGCAGCCGGCCTCGACGGCCTGGACGTACTCGCGCGGGACGCGGCCGCCGGTGACGGTGGAGGTGAATGTGAAGGCGTCGTCGGCGGGGGCCACGTCGAGGACGATGTGGGCGAACTGGCCGGAGCCGCCGTCCTGTTTGGCGTGGCGGTGGGTGAAGCCGGTGACGCCCTCGACCAGGGCCTCGCGCAGCGCGACGCGGGGGCGGCCGACGACGGCCTCCACACCGGCGTCGCGGCGTACCTTTTCCACGGCGACCTCCAGGTGCAGTTCGCCCAGGCCGGACAGGGTGCGCTGGCCGGTTTCGGGGTCGGTGGCCAGGCGCAGCGAGGGGTCCTCGTCGGTGAGGCGGGCCAGGGCGGCGGTGAGTTTGTCGGTGTCGGCGGCGCGGCGGGCCTCGACGGCGACGGTGACGACGGGTTCGGCGCGCACGGGTGCCTCCAGGAGGATGGGGTGGTCGGGGTCGCACAGGGTGGCGCCGACGCGGGCGTTCCTCGGGCCGATGACGGCGACGATGTCGCCGGCCAGGGCGTGGTCGGTCTCGGTGTGGCGCTCGGCCTGGACGCGCAGGATGCGGGCGATGCGCTCGGTGCGGCCGGTGGCGGCGTCGAGCAGGGTGTCGCCCTTGCGCAGGGTGCCGGCGTACAGGCGCAGGTAGGTGAGGCGGCCGGTGGGGGCCGTGGTGACCTTGAATGCCAGGGCGGTGAGGGGCTGCCCGGGGTCGGGGTGGCGCTGCTGGTCGCTGTCGGCGGCCCGCACGGGTGGGGTGTCCAGGGGTGAGGGGAGGTAGGCGAGGGCGGCGTCCAGGAGGGGTTCGACGCCGCGGTTGCGGTAGGCGGAACCGGCCAGGACGACTACGGCCCCACCGGTGCGGGTCAGGTCGCGCAGGGCCGTGGTGAGGGTGTCGGCACCCAGGGTGTCGTGGGCGCAGAACTCCTCCAGGGCCAGCGGGTCGAGTTCGGCCACGGCTACCTCCAGGGCGCGGCGTCGGGCGGCGGTTTCGGCCGCGAGGTGGTCGGGGACGGGCCCCTCCGCGAGGGTGCCGTCCCGGTCCCAGGTGAGGGCGCGCAGACGGACCAGGTCGACGAGTCCGGTGAAGGCGTCCTCGGCGCCGATGGGCAGATGGACGACGAGCGGATGGGGATGCAGGCGTTCACGGATGGAGGCGACGGCGGCATCCAGGTCGGCTCCGGCGCGGTCGAGCTTGTTCACGAAGGCGATCCGGGGCACACCGTGGCGTTCGGCCTGGCGCCACACCGACTCGCTCTGCGGCTCCACACCGGCGACGGCGTCGAAGACCACCACGGCGCCGTCCAGGACGCGCAGGCTGCGTTCGACCTCGTCGGCGAAGTCGACGTGACCGGGGGTGTCGATGAGGTTGATCCGGTACCCGGCCCAGGCGCAGCTGACGGCGGCGGCGAAGATGGTGATACCGCGGTCGCGTTCCTGGGGGTCGAAGTCGGTGACGGTGGTGCCGTCATGGACCTCGCCGCGCTTGTGCGTGGCACCGGTCAGGTAGAGGATCCGTTCGGTGAGCGTGGTCTTACCCGCGTCGACGTGAGCGAGGATGCCGAGGTTACGGACGGCGGCGATCGCGGCGGTCGCGGCGGTCGTGGCGGTCGTGGCGGTGCTGACGCTGGTGCTGGTGCTGGTGTCGGTGCGCATGGCCCGGTGCCTTTCGAGGCGGTGCTACGGGTGGAAGCGCGCGATTGTCACAGTACCGCCACCGGTGTCTGACGTTCCGTCACATCACTGACGGGAGTGGGCCCTTACGGAGTTCGTGCGGGCCGGTTCAGACGGTGGCGGCACTGTTCCGGTGCCGGCCGCGCAGCGGGCACCGGAAGGACGGGGACACCAGGATCACCTCGTACCGCGAGGCGGGAGAGGGGGCGGCGGCGCTGTGCTTCGGCATGGCCGCCCTGCCCCCTCTCCGATTGCCGTCGTCATGGTCGGCCGCGCACTCGGGGCGCGGCTGCGGGGCGAGTCTAGGGAGGACGGGCTCGCGTCGGCGAGGGGTTTTACGGTGCGCGGAAGCGCAGGACCGCTTCCGACCAGGTCTCGCGGTCACCAACTCCGGCGTCCAGGGCGGCGCCGATGGCACGTTCCTCGTAGGCGAAGTGGGACTCCATGATGGCGGCCAGGCCGTCGAGTTCGCGTCCGATGGCCTCCAGCTCCGCGTCCCGCCGCGCACCGGGCCGTTCGCCGGGGTGGGCACCGGGCCGTTCGCGGGGCTGGGCACCGGGCCGTGCATCGGGCCCCGCGCCAGGCCCGTGCGCCGCCCGTACGGCCTGGTCGGCGAGGTCGCGGACCCGGGCGAGGATGTGGGTGATGAACCCGTGGTCCTCGACGAGCTTGGCGACGGTGGGCGCGAGGTCGGGTCGCTCGCGCACCAGGGCCGTGAACAGACCCTGGTCCTCACCCTGATGATGGTTCGTCAGAGCGGTGCAGAAGGCGAGGCAGTGCGCGCCCAGGGAGTCGTCGGGCAGGGTGCGACGGCCCAGTCCCGCGCGGAGGTTGGTCAGGCGGCGGCGCAACTCGTTGTGCGCCTGGGAGAGTTGGAGACTGAGCGCGACCGTTCGGCCGTGCGAGTACGGGGAGGCCACGAGCGGGCGGTCCCTTCGGTTGCACACCTCCATGCCTGGCGCGGTCCGCCACCGGCACGCGATGCTGCCCGCCATCCGATCACGCGCCACGGCGCCGCGGCAAGCCTGTCCCCGCTGCTCCGCGCGGGACCGCGGGAGCGGGAGCGGGAGCGGGAGCGGCCGGGGCGGCGTCCGGTACGGCCTCGCGGGTGCGGGGGCGCCCGAGCAGGATCCCGACGGCCACCAGCGCCAACCCCGCCCCCTGGCGCGGCCCCAGCGCGTCGCCGTCCAGCGCGGTGCCCAGCAGTACCCCGGCCAGCGGGTTGAGCAGTCCGAGCAGGCCGACGGTGCCGGCCGGCAGGTGCCGCAGCCCCGCGAACCAGCAGGCGAAGGCCAGCGCGGTGGCCACCAGGGTCACGTAGCCGAAGGCCAGCAGGGTGCGGCCCGCGAGCGGCGGCGGGGCACCCTCGGCGAGGACGGCCGGCGGGAGCAGCAGCAGGCCGCCGGCGGTCAGCTGCCAGGCGGTGGCGGCCAGCGGGTCGGCGCCCTCGCGCCAGCGGGCGGCGAGGACGTAGCCGACGCTGGAGACCAGCATCGCGCCCGCCGAGGCCGCCAGCCCCCTCCCGTCGGGCAGCCCGTCGCCGCCGAGGACGGTGAGCGCCACCCCGCCCAGGCCGATCACCGCCCCGGCCAGGTGCGCGCGGTGCGGGTGCTGGCCGGCCAGCGCCCAGGCGGTGAGCAGCATGGCCAGCGGGGAGGCGGCCATGACGGTGGCGGCGGTACTGGTGGGCAGCAGCTGGGAGGCGAGGTAGAGCAGGACGAAGAAGACGGCGGTGTTGAGCAGGCCGAGCAGGGCGCTGCGCCACCACCAGGGGCCGTGGGGGCGGCGGCGGGCGAGGGCGAGCAGCAGCAGTCCGGCGGGCAGGGCACGCAGGGCGGCGCCCCACAGGGGGTGGTCGGCAGGCAGGTAGGCGTGGGTGACCCAGTAGTTGGTGCCCCAGGCGAGCGGGGCGAGGGCGGTCAGCAGGACCCACCGGGTATTTGCTTCCATGGAAGACAATATAGCTTCCCTGGAAACTATCAGGGGTAGGATGGGCCCATGGACCCCACGGACCGCCACCAGCACCGCCCGGACCAGCAGCTCCACCAGCACCGGCCTGAGCCCGCGGACGCCGCCCCCGCCGACCACGTCGCCCTCATCCAGGCCCAGTGGCACCGCGAACGCCCCGACCTCGACGTCTCCCCGCTGGCCGTGATCGGGCGCCTGCACCGCCTCGCCGACCGCCTCACCGCCGAACTCACCCTCGTCTACCAGCGCTACGGCCTGAGCGAGGGCGAGTTCGACGTCCTCGCCGCGCTGCGCCGCGCCGGCGCCCCCTACGAGCGCGCCCCCGGGGAGCTCGCCGCCCACACCATGGTCACGACCGGCGCGATGACCAAGCGGATCGACCGCCTGGAGCGCGCCGGCCTGGTCACCCGACGCCCCGCCGAGGACGACCGGCGCGGACGCGTGGTCGCCCTCACCGACGCCGGGGTGCGCCTGATCGACGAGGCGTTCACGGCCCACCTGCGCAACGAGCACCGCCTGCTCGCCCACCTCGCCCCCGAGGAGGCCACCGCCCTCCAGGCCCTGCTCACCGCCTGGCACCGGCGCCTCGACGACCCCGCAGCGCCGGCCTTTGCAGCGCCGGGCCCCGCCGTGGCCACTCCCACCGACCCCGGCCGCGCAGAATATGACGCATGAGCACCCCTCCCCCACCCGACCCTGATCCCGATCCCGATCCCGATCCCGGCCGCGCCGACGGGTCCTCACCCCCGCCGCCGGGCTGGGAGAACCCGGCCGTACGGGCCGACCGCCGGCTGGTCGAGCTGCTCCAGGAACTGCGGGTGCTGCAGACCGGCGTCCAGATCGTCTTCGCGTTCCTGCTCGGCGTCGCCTTCACCCCGCGCTTCGCCGAACTCTCCGACGCCCAGCAGGACATCTACGTCACCACCCTGCTGCTGACCGTCGTCGCCGCCGCCGTCCTGGCCACTCCCGTCGCCCTGCACCGCGGCCTCTACCGCCACCCCGGCAAGGCCCGCATCGTCGACGTCTCCGCCCGCATCGCCCAGTACGGCCTGCTGCTGCTCGCCAGCGCCCTGACCGGCGCCGTGCTGCTGGTCCTGGACGTCGTCCTCGGCACCGGGCCGGCCGTGGCCATCACGGCCGTCATCGCGCTGATCTTCGCCACCCTCTGGTTCGCCCTGCCCTGGGCGGTCCGTCGCGCCACCACTCGCGAACGGCCCTGAGGGCCTCCCGGCCACTGGACGGACCCCGCCGCCCCGCCGCCCAGCCGCCCCGCCGGGCCCGTTGGCCGCCGCCCGCGCGCCCGTAACGGGTACGGACGCGCGGGCGGCGGCACCGGGACCAGACCGTGGGCCGGCTTCCGGACGCCGGGGGCCTGGCCGCGGGACGCCGCTCACCGCGCGCCCCGCCTTCCCCACCTCACAGAGCCCACCGGCACCCGAAATCGATGACCCGTCTCCTCTAGTGTGACGGTATGCACACCGACCACCGTTCCTGGGACGTCCTGCTGATCGGCGGCGCCTCCGGCCTCGGCAAGAGCCGCGCCGCCGAACGCCTGGCCGCCGACCACGGCGCGTTCACGGTCGAGTTCGACGACGTCGTCTCCGCCCTGCAGGCCGCCACCACCCCTGCCACCCACCCCGGGCTGCACCACTTCGCCCCCTACCGCGACCCCGAGCAGGAGCTGGGCGCCGACCGCGTCCTGGAGCTGCAGATCGCCACCGCCCACGCCCTGGACGAGGCCCTGCTCGGCGTCGTACGCAACCGCCTCAGCGTGGACGTGCCGGCCGTCGTCGAGGGCGACTACCTCACCCCCGCCGCCGCCGTCCGCGCCGCCACCGAGGCCACCGCCCTCGGCCGGCGCCTGCGCGCCGTCTTCCTCCACGAGGGCGACCCGCGGCGCATCACCGCCAACTACGCCCACCGCGAACCCGACGCCGGCCCCCAGAACACCCGCGCCGACATCAGCGCCCGCTACTCCCACTGGCTCGCCGACCAGGCCCGCGCCGCGGGCCTGCCGGTGGTCGACTGCCACCCCTACGACACCCTGCCCACGCGCCTGGCCGCCGCCCTGGTCTGAGCCCGCCCTGGTCTGAACACGCCCTGGTCTGAACACGCCCGGGCCGCCGCCCGGACCTGAACCCGCCCGGGCGGCGGCCCTGAGCGGCGGCCCGCGCCGCCGGCTCCCGCTAGCCTCCGGCGGGGGCGTCCTCGATGTCCGAGATCAGCTTCGTACTCAGGTCGCTCTGCACCGCCAACCGGGTGTGCCCGGCGTCGGGGCCGGTGCCCCAGGTGAGCGTGACGGTGGTGAACAGGTGCCCGGCGCCCGAGTCGTGGTAGCGCACCTCCCAGGCCGTGGGCACATCCTGGGCGCGCAGCACGCCGTCGGCGTGGTTGGCCTCCTCCCAGACCGCCAGGCGCTGGCGGAAGTCCTCGGTGAGGTAGTGGGCGCGCAGCCCCTCCGACAGGTCGTCGGTGCCGTCGGAGACGGCGTCGATGTAGGCGCCGTAGAAGTCGGCCACCCGGTCGACCGCCGAGTCCGGGCTGCCGCCGCGCACCGCGTCTCCTGGCTGGGTCATGATGGTCCCCTCCGTCGTGTACGGGCCCGCGCGCCGTCGAGACGCCGCCCGGGCCGGTCGGTCCTTCCACCGGGTCCAACGAGCCCCGGGCGCCGGAGGTTTCGGGTACGAAGTCCCAACGGGCCCGACGAACGGGCGACTTGGACGGGAGGCCGGGATTGCTGATCGTGGTGAGCGGAGGGCCGGGCAGCGGCAAGACGACACTGGCGCACGCCCTGGCCCGCGCCCTGGGCTGCCCCGCACTCGTACGCGACGAGCTCAAGGAAGGCCTCGCGCACGCGGGCACCCGAACGCCCGCACCCGACCTGACCGTGCGCGACGCGTTCTTCGACGTCCTGGGCGTACTGGTCGACGCCGGGATCAGCGTGGTCGCCGAGGCCGCCTACCAGGACCGCCTGTGGCGCACCGGCCTGGAACCGCTCGCCACCCGCACCGACCTGCGCATCGTGCACTGCCACGTCACCCCCGCCGTGGCCCGGCACCGCATCGCCGAACGCCTGGCGGCCGGCGGCCACCGCGCCGCCCACGCCGACCACGCCCTCCTCGCCGCCCCACCCGGCCCGGGCAACCTGATCGACGACTTCACCCCACTCTCCCTGCCCGTACCGCAGCTGCACGTGGACACCACCGACGGCTACCACCCACCGCTCACGGACATCACCGCCTTCGCCCGCCCCTGAACGCCTGGCGGTGTCGGCCCCGCCGGGATCAGGAAAGCGCGGTGAACGCCCCGTCGACCAGCACCGGCACCACCGCACTGGCCTCCAGCTCGACCGCCACCGCAACGTCCTCGGCGAAGCCCCCATCCGTCAACTCCCGCCCCGACACGCTCCCCCACACCTCCCGTGCCACGTCCGCGGCCGCCCCCCGGCGCGGCCCCCGCCATCGCCGCATCCGGCGACAGCGGCCCGCACCCCAGCTCCCGCAGCGCCGCGATCACCGCACCCGCCCCCAGCAGGTCCTCCAGCGCCGGGCGCAGGGTGCCGTCGGGCCAGCGTTCGCCGGCGGCGATGACGCCCAGCGGGCGCTCGGGCGTGCCGTACCCGTCCTCGGCGAGGCGGCGGGCCACGGCGGTGGCGTTGCGCAGGCAGGCGGCCGCGACGGTGGCGCCGGCCCGGTGGGCGGCGGCGGAGCTGGCCGAGCCGTTGGGTGAGGGCAGGACCAGGCGGGGTGTGGCGGGGGCGCGGCGCAGGGCTGCGGGTGAGAGCGTCCACGGGGTGCTCTCGCAAGCGGCGCTGCGGCCGACGGCCAGGCGGGCGTCGTGGCGGTCGGCGAAGTCCTGGGCGGTCGAATCCCGCCAGGGGTTCCGGCGCCAGGGCATGGTGAGCGCGGCGGTACGGTCGGCCCACCACTCGGCGGTCCAGCCCTCGACGCCGTAGCGCGCGCCCCGCGTCGTTGCTGTTGGCGGCTCAGGGCAGCAGGCCGCCGGGGTCGGGGAGGACCGGGGTGTGGTCCTGGTCCCAGAACTCGTCCTCGCCGTGGACGACTTCGCGCAGCTCCCCGTCGGGTCGAGTGCGCCAGTGGGCGAAGCCGCCGGGTGCGCCGTCGGGTGCGCCGTCGGAACGGGTGCGGACCAGGGCGGTGCGGCCCCACTCGCCCTTGAGGTTCACCGCCCCGCAGAGAGCGATGAACGCGCGGTAGTCGGAGGGCAGTTGGACACCGAGTTCGGCGGGGGCCAGCCCCCAGGGGCGCCGTGCGGGGGTGCAGGCGGGCGCGCCCATGATCGCCCGCAGCCGTTCGAACGCCGCTCCCGCCATGTGCCCCGCCCCGTCGTCCCGTGTCCGCCGCCCGGCTCCTCGCCCTGCCCAGGTGCCCGGCCCAGGTGCCCTGCCCAGGTGCCCGGCCCAGGTGCGCGGCCCGCCCGGTTGTCCGGACGGCTCGCACCGCAGGCGGACCGTCCGACGGCCGGGCGGGCGGGACGGGTGTCAGCCCGCTGCGGCCTGCTCGCGCAGGCGCTTCTTGTCGGGCTTGCCGACGGAGGTGAGCGGGATGGCGTCGACGAGGTGGACGGCCTCGGGGGCGTAGAGGCGGCCCTTGTTGGCGGTGACGAAGGCGCGGACGTCCGCCAGGTCGGGTCGCTGTCCGGGGGCGGGGACGACGGCGGCGTGGACGTGTTCGGCCTGCTGGTCGTCGCGGACGCCGTAGACGGCGACCTGGGCGATGGCCGGGTGGGTGAGGAGGAGTTCCTCGACCTCGGTGGGGTAGACGTGGCCGCCGACGACGATGATCAGGTCCTTGAGGCGGTCGGCGAGGTAGAGGTAGCCGTCGGCGTCGAAGTAGCCGATGTCGCCGGTGTCCAGCCAACCCCCGCGCAGCACCTTGGCGGTGAGCTCGGGCTGCTTCCAGTAGCCGGCCATCAGGGTGGCGGAGCGGACGTGGATCTCGCCCTGCTCGCCGGCCGGCAGCACGGTGCCGTCCGCGGCGCGGATCTCCACCTGGACGCCCGGCAGGGGGCGGCCAACCGGCACCTGGCCGCCGTGGCCGATGCGGTCGTGCTCGTGCGGGCCCAGGACGGCGATGTTCTGCGCCTCGGACATGCCGTAGCCGCTGACCAGGACGGGCCCGAACGCCTTGAGGGCCTCGCGGACGCGGGCCGGGGAGGCGGCGCAGCCGCCGTAGGAGAGGCGGCGCAGGCCGGACAGGTCGGTGCGGGCCAGGGCCGGGTGGTCGAGCAGCCGGTAGAGCAGCGGGGGCAGGAGGAACAGGTCGGTGATGCGCTCGCGCTCGATCGCGGCGAGGACCTCGCCGGGGTCGAAGGCGCGTTGAAGGACGACGGAACCGCCGTGGTGCAGGGTCAGGTCGGCGAGGACGCCGGCCAGGTGGGCGAGGGGGGTGGCGGCGAGCAGGCGGGGTTTCTCGCCGGCGGGGCGGGGTTCGGTGAAGGGGAAGTCGAAGGCGCTGCGGTACGGGCCGTGCAGGCTGAGGATGCCCTTGGGGATGCCGGTGGTGCCGCCGGTGTGGCGGATGCCGAGGTCGTCGCCGGGGCCGAGGGGGACGGCGGGGTCGGTGGCGGGGCGGGTGACGCTGGCGGCGATCGCGTCCTCGCCGATCCCGGTGTCGTCGGGACCGAGGGTGAGGACGGTCGGGACGTCGATCAGCGGCAGCAACTCGGCGGCTCCCGCGTACCGTTCGGCGTCGACGAGCAGCACGGTGGTGTCCACGCTGGCCACGATCTCGGCCAGCACGGGGGCGCTCATCCCGTCGTACAGGTTGACCACCCGGGCCCCGGCCAGGCCGGCCGCGTAACGGGCGGCGAGGGCCTCGGGGGTGTTGCCGGTGAGCAGGGTGACGGTGCTGCCGCGGCCGGCGCCGCGGGCGAGCAGCTCGTGGGCGAGGCGGTAGGCGGTGGCGGCGAAGTCGCCGGCGGTGATCTCGACGCCGTCGGCGGAGGTGATGGCCCGCCGCTCGGGGTGCGAGGCGAGGGACCGGAGGATCAAGGCGGGGGCGCTGACGAACTCCCGGGCGCTGTCGGCCGCTTGTGCTGCGGAGGTGGCAACCATGGTCCTCACCCTAGCCCGGGACGGCCGTGCCGTGCCGTGGTTCGGTGCGGGGGCGCGAAACCGGGATGCGGGCGGCTCCCGGGGCCCGGCACACTGTGCCGATGATCACCGACCACTGGCCGTTGATGGGCCTGCGCGTGAACACGCCGCGTCTGGAGCTGCGCCTGCCCCGCGAGGACGAACTGCCCGAGGTCGCCGACCTCGCCGCGCGCGGGGTCCACGCGCCCGATCAGCGGCCCTTCCTCACCCCCTGGGGCGAGCTGGCACCCGCCGAACGGGCCCGGCACGTCCTGCAGATGCACTGGCGGCGGATGGGGCGCTGGACGGCGCAGCACTGGGCGCTGGGCCTGGTGGCCTTCCACCAGGGGCGGCCGGTGGGCGTGCAGGACATGCGGGCCCAGGAGTTCGCGGTACGGCGCGAGATCTCCTCCGGTTCGTGGGTGGGCCTGGAGCACCAGGGCCGGGGACTGGGCACCGAGATGCGCGCGGCGATGCTCCACCTGGCGTTCGCGTAGCTGGGCGCGCTGTCGGCGACGTCGGCGTCCTTCGCCGACAACCACTCCTCCCTCGCGGTCTCCCGCAAGCTCGGCTACCGCGACGACGGCATCACCCTGGACGTCCTGGACGGCCGCGTGGTGGAGTCCCGGCGCCTGCGCCTGTCCCGCGACCACTGGCAGGGCCCGCCCGCGCCCGTCACCGTCACCGGCCTCACCGCCGCCTGCCACACCCTCCGAGGCGCCGACACCCCACCCTCCTGAGCCCCCACCCACCGCGCGGCCCGGCTCCCCCACAGGAAGTCGACCCAGCCGACTTCCTGTCCGCGGGTGCCGCGGCCGCAGCCGCACGGAGGCGGCACACCAAGTCCCCCTGCCCGCAGCAGCCCGCGCGGGCCCAGTACGCCAGCAGACCGGGCAGTCGACAACCGCTGAGCACGCCGTCGTCGTCGACAGGGCTGTGGCCTGGTCGGGGACCGATCGCTCCCTGTTCGAAATCCTGGCCGAATTCGGTCCGCCATCGGTCACGTTCGGTCCACAGGACCCTTATCGACCCAAGAATCTCAGCTATGCCACTGACGATCCCTCAGCCCCTGTCGTCGCTTTCCACCTCGGTTCGGCGCAGGCCGATTCGGACCCGGGTCCGGGAGACCGAACGTCGGCAGACTCGGTCCTGCTGGCAGTGCGGGTCCACGACGACTTCCTCGACGGGTGGGAACTCACACCATCCGGCCTGGGCCGCTTCCACTGAAAGCCGGCGTGAAAAGCCCACAGGACCGTCATGCCGGCAGCTTCATGAGTCGTCGCCAGCAGATGAGTGTGCAGGCGAGTGAGACGAATGCGCTGTGGAGGTCGAGGCGTCGTTCCCAGCGGACGGCGAGGCCCTTGAACTGGTGGGGCTGGGCGAAGGTCTGCTCGACGACGTAGCGGAGCTTGCCGAGGCCGATGATTTCGCGTTCTCCCTGCGGGAGATGATCGGCAGGATCCGCCGTTCGCGCACGTCCCGGCGGTCGGGGTCGCTGTCGTAGCCCTTGTCGCCGAGCAGGGCGTTGGGGCGTTTGCGGGGGTGGCCGACTCGGCGCCGAGGAGTCCACGCAGGCGCGCGTCCAGTAGATCAGTCCGGCCGCGTTCAACTCGGCCAGGAGCAAGCGGTGCAGGGCCTCGAACACCCCGGCCCTGCTGCCGGCGGCCGAGCCACCGTCAGCCCGTCAGCACGTCTGCCCGGAGCCGAAGCCCGGTTCCAGCGGCAACTGATGCCAGGTGATGCCGGTGTACAGCACGAACAGGATGCCCTGCGGGCAGAGCCGGCCGTCCGCCGGACGCGGACCGGGTAACCGCTCCGCCCACGCTGGCAGCAGCGGTTCGATCCGGGCCCACAGCCGTCGTCCACCACCCACGGCTTGTTGCCCACACCAGTACGAACAGGCGGATCGTCACATCGGTCACGCCCCACCAGCATCGATCGGCAAGGTCGTGTGACGGGCGCCAAAGGCTCGGCACCAGAAAGCCGGGCCGGTCGACTTCCCACGCGCGGCAAGCGCACAAGGAGTCCACCGAGCGAGCCAGTTCCGGCGCGCGCCAAGCCGGAGCCCCCGATGCCACGCGCGAGCGCTACCGAAAGACCCCACAGCACAAGGGGACGCAGGACCAAGCCCGTACGAGAAATCGACCCGGTCCACTTCCTGTGCGGCGACGGGCCGGCGAGGCCTCGGCGCAGGAAGTCGGGTCACCCGACTTCCCGTGCGCGCCAGGCGCGCGGGAAGAGCCCACCGAGGGAACCAACTCCCCCGCGCTGGAGGTCGATCCACCTGCCTCGCGGGCAGGGGCCACCGCCGAGAGCCCTGCGGTACGGCAGGGCACAGCCCCCCTGCACGTGAAGTCGGGTCGGCCGACTTCTTGCGCGCAGTGGCGCGGGTCGGCCGACTTCTTGCGCGCAGCGGCGCGGGTGGGCCGACGACGCCAAGGCACCGGAAGTCGACAGGGCCGACTTTCCGTGCGCGGCGGGTGGGCGGGAGAGCCCAGCGAGCCAGCAGGCTCCGGTGCGCGGGAGGTACAGGCCACCGGCCTTCCGCCGGGGGCTGCTGCCGGAACCGGCCCCGCGCGGGAGGTCGGACGGGCCGTGCGGGTGGACTGGGCGGGTTGCGGCGCGAGGCCCTGAGGCCTTCGGGGTCTTCGGGGTCAGGGAGTGGGGAGGGCGGCGAGGGTGGGGGCGAGGGGGTGGAGGGTGTGGAGCAGGTGGATGCCCTCGGCGACCGGGGTGGTGGTGGCGGCGCGGTCGAGCCAGAACGCGTGGAGGCCGGCGGCACGGGCGCCTTCGGCGTCGACGGTGTAGTTGTCGCCGACGTAGGCGACTTCGTGCGGGGGCAGGCCCAGGGCGGTGCAGGCGGCGTGGAAGATGCTGGGGGCGGGTTTGGCCTCGCCGTGCTGATCGGAGCAGACGATGACGTCACCGAAGTGCTCGAGCAGGCCGATGGTGCTCAGTTTGCGGCGCTGGTGGTCGGTGTCGGAGTTGGAGACGATGCCCAGGCGGTAGTGGGGGGCGAGGCGGCGCAGGGTGGGTTCGGCGTCGGGGAAGGCCCGCCAGGCGGCGTCGCGGTGGACGGCGTAGCCGTCGAACCAGGCGGCGGCCTGTTCGTCGGTGAGGTGTTCGGCGCCGTCCTGGCCGAGGTGGGCGAGGAAGCGGCGGGTGCGTTCGTACTGCTGGCCGCGCAGGGTGAGTTCCCGGGCGAGGTAGCGGGCGTAGCTGTGCTCCATGACGGCGCGCCACAGGTCCAGGGCGGCCCGGGGGGTGGGGAAGCGTTCCAGCAGGCCGACGTCGCGCAGGTGGGCGAGGATGCCCGCCTCCTCCGAGTGGGTGTAGTCGAACAAGGTGTCGTCGACGTCGAAGAGCACGCCCTTGATCGGCATGGACCGTCCCCCTTTTTCGCGTTCCGGCAGTGCGACCTGCACCCTACGCGGCGGCCGATACCGGCGTGAGTGCGACACCCGCGTGAGTGCGACACCCGCGTCCGCGCCCGATCGGTCGGCGACGCGGATGAGGAGACCCGAGGTCGATCGGCAGGCTCAGGCAGTGCCCGTGGCGGGGGCCGCACTGGAGGCGGCCTCCGCTGGCCGCGGGGCGGAGTCCAGGAGGGCGTCGAGCAGCCCGGGGAAGCGGGCGTCGAGGTCGGTGCGGCGCAGGCTGACGAAGCGGTTGCGGCCGGCGACGCGGGTGGTGGTGACGCCGGCTTCGCGCAGGACCCGCATGTGGTGGGAGACGGTCGACTTGTGGAGGTGTTCCAGGCCCAGGTCGCGGGGGTCGCAGGAGTGTTCGGCGCCGTCGGCGTAGCTGAGCAGCAGGCGCATGCGCACGGGGTCGCCGAGGGCGTGCAGGACCGTGACGAGGTCGATGTCGGCGGTGGGGGGCTGGGGCAGCCGCTCGTCGTCGGTCATGGGGTGGGCTCCGGTCCTCGGGGTCCCGCACAGGGGGCGGGCGACAGAAGGGATGGTTTGACAATCATCCACCAATCCCCGATTGTTTGACGAGCGTCAAACTGTTGCATGTTCGTCCAACAGTCCACACAATCCGCCCCGGGGGGCTCTCCGTGCCCGTACGCCTACTCCTGCTCGCCCTCGGCACCTTCGCCATGGGCACCGACTCGATGGTGGTCGCCGGCATCCTCGGCCCCATCGCCGCCGACCTGCACGTGTCGGTGGGCGCCGCCGGCCAGCTCGTCACCGTCTTCGCGCTCGGCTACGCCCTGCTGGCCCCGCCCCTGGCCGCCGCCACCGCCCGCTGGCCGCGCCGGCGCCTGCTGCTGACCGCGCTCGCCCTGTTCAGCGCCGCCAACGCCCTCAGCGCCCTCGCCCCCACCTACCCCCTGCTGCTGGCCACCCGGGTACTGGCCGCCGCCGGCGCCGCCCTCTACACCCCCACCGCCAACGCCGTGGCCACCACCCTGGTCACCCCCGAACGGCGCGGCCGGGCCCTGGCCACCGTGCTGGGCGGCATGACCGTGGCCACCGCCCTGGGCGTACCGCTGGGGACCTGGGTGGGACGCACCGACTGGCGCCTGACGATGTGGCTGGTCACCGCCCTCGGCCTGGCCGCCTTCGCCGGCCTCGCGCTCCTGCTGCGCGATCTGCCCGCCCCCGCCGCCGCCCCCACCCTCACCGCGCGCCTGGCCCCCCTCACCTCCCGTCGCGTCCTCGGCGCGGCGGCCACCACCCTCACCTTCTTCCTCGCCTTCCAGAGCGTCTACATCTACCTCGCCACCGCCGTCCACGGCGCCACCGGCGGCGACGCCGACAAGCTCAGCCTCATCCTGCTCACCGCCGGTGTCCTCTCCGTCGCCGGCAGCTGGCTGGGCGGACGCCTCGTCGACCGCGTCGGCGTGCGCGCCGTCCTGCTGACCGGCTCCGCCGTCGCCGCCTGTGCCTTCACCGCCCTGCCCTGGCTCGGACGCAGCATGCCCGGAGCCCTCGCCTACTCCGTCGTCGTCCCCCTGGCCGGCTGGGCCGTCTCCGTCGCCCTGCCCCACCGACTCGCCTCGATCGACCCCCCGAACGCCCCCCTGCTGATCTCCCTCAACAGCAGCGCCCTCTACCTCGGCACAGCCGCCGCGGGCCTCGCCGGTTCAGCCGCCATCTCCGTCCTGGGCACCCGCTGGTTCCCCCTCGCCGCCGCCGCACTCGCCCTCGCCGCCTGGGCCACCGCCGCCGCCACCACCCGCGACCACCCCACCCGCACCCACACCACCACCCCACCCACCCCCGCCCGCACCTGAACCACCCCACCCACCCCGAACAGCGGTGGTACACCGCACCGGTACGGAGCCCGACCCCGGCGGCGGGACCGGGGTACGCGCCACCGCACCGGCCGGCCGCCGTCCACCCGCGGGTCCACCTGCGGGTCCACCCGCCGAACGCCCGCCGTCCACCCGCCGAACGCCCCCTGCCGACCCCCCTCACCAGCAGCAATGGCGTTTGCCGCTGCTCGTTCCCTAGACCGCGGTGCGGTGATGGGTGCCGGCGGCTGTCAGCGGCGCCCGTGGCCCGTCCGGCCGGCACGGCGCCAGCCGGGCGTAGTAGGAGAACGGCGGGCCGATCAGCCGGGTCACGTGGAGCCCCGCAGCATTGGCGTGGCGAGCCAGGGTGGCGCGCCGCACCTGGTGCCGGTCGAAGAACTCGCCCACCACGATCCGTCCGTTCGGCTTCACCACCCGGCTCAGCTCCGTCAGCGTCACCTCCGGCTGCGGGATCTCACCCAAGGCCGTCACCAGGTAGGCGGCGTCGAACACGGAGTCCTCGAACGGCAGGTGGTGGGCGTCCGCCCGGGCCGGCGCGATGTTGGTGAGACCGAGCTGTGCGGCCCGGCTCATCACGTGGTCGAGCATCTCCTGCTGGACGTCGACGATGTCGAGTCGACCGTCAGTGCCGAGTTGCGGGGCGGTCTGCAGCGCCTGCAGGCCCGTGCCCGGTCCGACCTCCAGAACCCGCTCGCCCTGGCGCAGCTCCAGCATCGCATCGAGCCGCTGCTGGCTGAGCAGCGGCAAGGGCAGGTCGAGGAGTCGGCGCTGCGCGTACGGGTAGGGGGCGGAGTCGAACGCCCACCAGGACAGGGCCGCGGTGCCGGCCGCCGCCGCGGTCAGCCCCCATCGCACTCCGGGGCAGCCGAGTGCAGTGCGAAGATTCATGGTCAAGAGTCCTCTGTCTCGGGAAATTGACGGTCGGTCAGACCGGCTGTGAGGTCGGAACGCGGAGCGCCCGCCAGGCGACGAGGGCGCAGACCACCGCGAGCGGCAGTTCGGCGAAGCACGCCATGGCCAGCGCCACGGCGAAATCGCTGCCCGGCCCCGCTGTCATCGGGTCGAACCAGGCGTCGACCAGCAGCAGCATCGACGTGGCCGCAGCAGGCAGGGCCCGGCGGAGATCGCCACGAGCGGCCAGGACCCCGGTGGTGATGAAGCCGAGTGCCTCCAAGGCGTCCAACCCGGCCCAGGCGGCCGACCAGTGCACAGCAGTCGCTGTCGACGGCAGGGTGGTGCAGAGCACGAACGCCCAGGCGAGGACTGCGACTCCGCAGCCGATGAGTGCCAACTCAGGCCACCGGCACGGGCTACGGCGCCGATGCTGCGCGGGTTGCTTGCCCGCAGTGGCGCGTTCACGGGTCGCATCGGGCCGCGCCTTCGCCGTTGACCGCTCGGTGACGCTCACGGCACGGCCAGGAGGTTGCCGGAAACCGTGCCGAGCACCAGGCCGAAGGTCGCCGGGATCATCACGTTGTCCGACACGGTCGGGTCGTCCAGCAGGTTGAAGAACCGGAAGGCCGGTCCAGACCCGCGATCAGGTTCAGCGGCGTGGACGTGCCACTGCCGGAACGGCCGAGGACCGCCACGCACCCACCGGCCGCCACGGGCAACACCCGCTCGCCGGCCGCCACGGGCAAGGTGGCGCCGGCCGGTGCGGGCGGGCCGTCTTCGTACTTCTTCGCCGTGTCGCGAAGATCGATCATCGGTGCCTTCGTCATGACCACGAACCTAGGAACGGACCACGGTCCACCGCGTCGGCCGGCCGATGTCACCTCTTCCCAGGCCGTCGGCCCGGGGGCGTATCCGGCGTACATCCCCGGGGCGACGCGCAGAGCCGACGCCACCGCATACGATCTCGGCTCTGGGACGACATGGGTGGCGTCGGCCGCGGGACCGGCACGAGGCCGGGCGTCCGGGACCGACTGCACCAGGTCCTGCTGACCGGGCCGCACGCGCCGGAAGCCGGACCGGTCCCGGGCGGTGATCGACGGCTCGCACCACCGGGCCCGTCGGGGCGGCCCGGAACGGGCCGAGTCCGGTCGACGGCGCCCGGCCGGGTTCCCGGCACCACGTGATCACCGACGCTCACGGCACCCCGCTCGCCATCAGCTTCCCGGGCCCCCACCGGCTCCCCGCTGTGAGGCGGTCGGTGGTGCGAACAGTGCCCGGACGGTTTCGGAGGCCAGGTCTCGCAGCCAGGTGTGGGCGCGGTCGTCGTCGTAACGCTGGTGCCACAGCAGGTACAGGGGGACCTCGGGCAGCGGGAGTGGCGTCGGGAGTGTGGCCAGGCCGAGCTGTTCCCGGGCTGCGCGGGTGACCGCGTCGGGGAGGGTGACGACCAGGTCGCTGTCGAGGGCGAGCCGCAGGGCGAAGGCGGCGGTGGGCCCGGCGGCGACGACGCGCCGTTGGAGGCCGCGGGTGGTCAGGGCGTCGTCGATCGGGTCGCGCAGGCTTCCGCGTCGCGACACGGTGAGGTGTTCGGCGGCCGCGTAGCGCTCGATGCTCGGCGGACCTTCGGTGAGGGGGTGGCCCGGTCGGACGGCGACGACCAACCGGTCGCTGCCGACCAGGCGGTGGCGGATGTCGGGGAGCGTCGGAGCGCTGGAGCTCGATTCGAGGTCGACCTCGCCCCGGCGCAGCTCGGCGTCGTCCGTCCCGGGTTCGGCCGACAGTCGCAGTCGGACGCCGGGGGCTCGGCGGTGGACGGCGGTGATCAGGGCGGTGCCGCAGGCGGCGGTCAGGGCGTCGTGCCAGCGCACGGTGAACACCCGGTCCAGCGCTGCCAGGTCGAGTTCCTGCTGTGCGGACAGGAGTTGGTGGGCCTGCTGGACGAAGGCGTGGACCTGGGCGCGCATGGCCAGGGCGCGGGTGGTGGGGACCATGCTGCGACCGGTGCGGACCAGGATCTGGTCGCCGGTGGCCTTGCGGATGCGGCCCAGGGAGCGGCTCATGGCCGGTGCGGTGACGTGGAGGCGTGCTGCGGCGCCGGCAACACTGCCCTCTTCGAGCAGGGCGTCCAGGGCCGTGAGCAGGTTCAGGTCCAGTTGCATGCCGGTAACTCTACAAGTGCACAGCATGCACTTGTTGTTAACGATCGGGGGCCCTACCTTCGAAGTGCGGGCGCGGGACGAGCCGCCCGCACACATCGAACCCGGGGAGCCCGCCATGAGCACCGCCATGCCTTTCGCCGCCGACACGACGCTCCTGCCCGAGGTGACCGCCGCGGTGAGGACCGCGGGCCTCACCCTGCGCGACCGCCACACCTCGCACGCCCGGGGCGTGAGCCTGGACGAGGTCGTCGCCGAGATCCACGCCAACGACGACGCGGTGCTGGACGTACTGCGGGAGCCGCTGCTGCGGGCCCGGCCCGGATCGCGGTGGGCCGAGGACGAGCTGGCCGGCGGCGCGCTCCCGGCCGGGGAGTGGTGGGTCGTCGACCCCGCCGAGGGCAACATCAACCACGTCCACGGCATGGAGGACTGGGCCGTCACCGCCACCCTGGTCCGCGACAACCAGCCGGTGCTCACCGTCGTCCACCTGCCGCTGACCGGCGACAGCTACACCGCCGTCGCCGGCGGCGGTGCCCGCCTCAACGACCGGCCGCTACAGGTGTCCGCCAAGACCGATCTGGGCGCCGCGCTGATCGGCACCGGCCAGGCCAGGCCCGGCGAGGACGAGCGCACCTTCCGGCGGATCGGCGACTCGGTCACCGCCATGCTCGTCAACGGCCTGGTCGTGCGCGTGTCCGTTCCCGCCACGATGCAGCTCATCCACGTCGCCGCCGGACGCACGGACGCCTTCTGGCAGTTCTCCGACGTCCGCTCCGGGCTGGTCGCCGGGGCCCTGCTGGTCGCCGAGGCCGGAGGCACCGTCACCGACTTGGCAGGCGACCCCTGGCACACCGGCAGCCGCGACTTCCTGGCCGCCGCCCCCGGCATCCACACCGCCGCCCTCGGGGTCCTGTCGACCATCGCCTGACCGGGCAGCCCCGCTCCACCCACCCGACACCGCAAGGAGCATCACCCCATGACCAGCATCGGCATCCTGGGCGCCGGCCGCGTCGGCGCCAACCTCGCCGGCAAGCTCTCCGCGGCCGGACACCGTGTCACCCTCGGCGTCCGGAACCCGGAGGAGAGCGCAGCCCGTGCCGTGGGCGTCTCCCAGCAGATCGCCTTCGCCGACCAGCGCACCGCCGCCCGCACCGCGGACCTCGTGATCAACGCGACGCCCGGTGACACCTCCCTGGACCGACTGACCGGCCTGCGCTCCGAGCTCTCCGGAAAAATCCTCGTCGACGTCTCCAACGCCACCCGCGACGCCGATGACGGCCTGCCCGGCGACTTGTGCTATCCCGGCAGCAGCCTCGCCGAGAAGCTCCAGGCCGCGCTCCCCGACACCCCGGTGGTCAAGACCCTCAACACCATGGTGTCCATGGTCATGACCGCTCCCGAAACCCTGGCCGTCCCACCGACCGCCTATCTCTCGGGCGACGACCGGAACGCGAAGGAGACCGTCACCGGGCTGCTCGGCGACCTGGGCTGGCAGCGCGCATGGATCGAGGACCTCGGCGGCATCACCACGGCCCGCGCCACCGAGGCCATGATCCTCGTGGTTCCCCACATCCTGCGCCGGCACGGCTTCGAGCCCTTCGCCGTCTCGCTCGCCCGCTGACCCGTCAGGACCGGGTTCGGACCGGGACCGGTAGCCCGAAGCCGTCGACGGACGACTCCCGTTCCCGCCTCCAGAGCCGGGCGCACCGGCCCCGGCCCCCGACGCGACCGTGCGTACGGGAGCCGGGGCCGGGACTGGGGCCGGGACTGGGGGCCAGCGGCGAGCCCCGGGCGGCTCAGCCGCCGAGGACCCCGCCGACCAGGGCGCGCGCCTCCTCCTGCACCCGGCCCAGGTGCTCGGCCCCCAGGAACGACTCGGCGTAGATCTTGTACACGTCCTCCGTCCCCGACGGGCGGGCCGCGAACCAGGCGTTGTCGGTGCACACCTTGAGACCGCCGATGGCCGCCCCGTTGCCGGGCGCGTGCGAGAGCACCGCGGTGATCTTCTCCCCCGCCAGCTCACCCGCCGTGACCTGCTCCGGCGCCAGACGCGCCAGGCGGGCCTTCTGCTCGCGGTCCGCCGGAGCGTCGACGCGGGCGTAGGCCGGAGCGCCGTGACGCTCCGTCAGCTCGCGGTAGTACGCGCTCGGCGTGGCACCCGTCACGGCGGTGATCTCCGCGGCCAGCAGGGCCAGCAGGATGCCGTCCTTGTCCGTGGTCCACACCCCGCCGTCCCGGCGCAGGAACGAGGCGCCCGCGCTCTCCTCGCCACCGAAGGCGATCGATCCCTCCAGCAGGCCGTCGACGAACCACTTGAAGCCGACCGGGACCTCCGTCAGGGCGCGCCCCAGATCGGCCGCGACCCGGTCCAGCATCGAGGACGACACCAGCGTCTTGCCCACCGCCGCGTCCCCGGGCCAGTCGGCCCGGTGGCGGTACAGGTAGTCGACCGCCACCGCCAAGTAGTGGTTCGGGTTCATCAACCCGCCGTCCGGTGTGACGATGCCGTGCCGGTCGGCGTCGGCGTCGTTGCCCGTCGCGATCGCGTACTCGTCCTTGCGGCCGATCAGGGACGCCATCGCCGCCGGCGAGGAGCAGTCCATGCGGATCTTCCCGTCCCAGTCCAGCGTCATGAACCGCCACGTCGGATCCGTCACCGGATTGACGACGGTCAGGTCCAGACGGTGCGCCTCCGCGATCCGCCCCCAGTAGGCCACCGACGCCCCGCCCAGCGGGTCCGCACCGATCCGCAGGCCCGACGCCCGCACCGCGTCCAGGTCCAGCACCGACGGCAGATCCTCCACGTAGGTGCCCAGGAAGTCGTACCGACCCGTCGTGGCCGCCGCCAGCGCCCGCGCGTACGGGACCCTGCACACCCCCCGCAGACCCTCACGGATCAGCTCGTTCGCCCGGTCCTGGATCCACCCCGTCGCCTGGGAGCCCGCCGGCCCCCCACTGGGCGGGTTGTACTTGAAACCACCGTCACGCGGCGGGTTGTGCGAGGGCGTCACGACGATGCCGTCCGCCAACGCCCGCGGGCTGCGCCGATTGTGCGCCAGGATCGCGTGCGAGACCGCCGGCGTCGGCGTGTACCCGTCCGCCGCGTCGACCAGCACCTCCACCCCGTTGGCGGCCAGCACCTCCAACGCCGTCGCCTTGGCCGGCTCGGACAGCGCGTGGGTGTCCGCGCCGAGGAACAGCGGGCCCGCGACGCCCTGTTCGGCCCGGTACTCGCAGATCGCCTGCGTGGTCGCGGCGATGTGGTCCTCGTTGAACGCCACGTCCAGCGAGGAGCCGCGGTGCCCCGACGTCCCGAACGCGACCCGCTGCGCCACCTCCTGCGGATCCGGCCGCAACGCGTAGTACGCCGTCACCAACCGCGCCACATCCACCAGGTCCCCGGGCTGCGCCGGCTGCCCGGCCCGTGCGTGTGCCATCCGTCCACTCCCGCCGATTCCACGAACACTCGCGTTACGTCCTCGCCCCGCGCTCACCGATCGTAGCCACAAGACGACCGTGCCCCGAACCGTACGGGCGGGTCCGGGGCACGGTGGCGGGATTCCGCGCAGGGCGCGGGTGGGCTACGGAGGAACGCGGACGAGTGCGGCGGGATCCGGGCGGGGCTCAGGAGGCGGGCAGTTGCTGGCGGTACGCCTCCAGCGCCGGGGCGGTGGTCGTGGCCAGGAACTCCGTCACCCGGTACTCGGTCAGGCCCCGCCGCACGAACGGGTCGGTGGCCACCAGCGCCTCGATCGCGGCCCGGTCCTCGCCCACCGCCAGGATCACCCCGCCCTCACGTGGCACCTTCCGCCCCGAAGCCAGGAAGGTCCCCGCCGCGTAGTGGCCGTTCAGCCATTCCACGTGCGCGGGCAGGGCTTCGTCGATCCGCTCCAACTCAGCGGTGGTGTACGTCAACTCCAGTACGAACATGCCGCCAGGCTAACGGCGCGGGCCGACCCGCGGCGCGGCGGGGCGGGAAGCCGGGGCCGCGGGGCGGGGGTTCAGCGGGAGGCCCACCAGGTGGAAGGCGCCGCGACGGTGTAGCCCAGCGACTCGTACAGCGGGCGGCCCAGCTTGGAGGCGGTCAGGGTGGCCGGCACCTGCGCGAGGTCCGCGAGGGAGGCGGTCATGACGGCCCGGCCCACGCCGCGCGAGCGGAACGCGGGCGAGGTGGCGACCCAGTAGTGGCTGGCGAGGCCCTCGTCCACGACCCTGACGCAGGCGCCGGCGGCGACCCCCTGGTGCGAGGCGAGGAAGACGTCCACGCCCGGGCGGCCGATCAGCGCCGCCGGGAACAGCTCTCCGGGGCGGTGGGGCTCGAAGGCGGACAGCTCGAAACCCTCGATCACGACCCGCTCGGCCGCCTGGAGGTCCTCACCGCCGCTCACCCGCACCACGTCCAGCCCCGATCCACCGGTGGGGGCGGGGGCGGGCGGGCGCAGCATGACGGGCATCTGCCAGTTGCGCAGGCCCAGGTGGCTCAGGTCGGTGGCACTGAACGGATCCTCGGCGTTGACCGGGCCGGTGGCGCGCCGTGCCAACGCGGTCAGTTCCGCCAGCTCGTCCGGGTCGAGGTCGCTCTCCTGGACCAGGATCCGCAGGCCCGCGCGCACGCCGCCGTCGACGGCGAGGAACCCGCGCCGCCGGATCACCTCGTGCCCCCGGGAGTGGCCGGTCGCGGCCCAGAAGGCAGCCGAGTTGCGCGCCTGGCGCAGCGGCGCCTCGGCGGGGGTGACGGATGCGGGCTGGTCGGTCGCAGTGGTTCCGGTTGTCATGGCGCCCACCGTAGTACCGAATTGACCGGCCACACAGGGCCAATCCGACACCGGCCCACTGGGCCACCCCCGGAGCGGGGCCCGTATGCGGTCGGCCGCCGGGCGGACACCTGTCCGGGCTGTGGAATGCTCCCGCACATGACGACCAAGAAGATCGAACTGCACGTGCACCTGGAGGGGTCGATCCAGCCGCAGACGCTGCTGGAGATCGCCCGGCGCAACCACGAGCCGCTGCCCGCCGACACCGTCGACGGCCTGGCCGAGCTCTACCGGTTCACCGACTTCCGTCACTTCATCCAGGTGTGGGTGATGACGACCAACTGCCTGCGCACCGCCGACGACTTCCGCCAGGTGGTCGTCGACTACGCACGGCAGGCCGGCGCCCAGGGCGCGGTCTACCTGGAGGGCATCTTCTCCCCCGCGGAACGCGTCGAGGCCGGCGCGACCAGCTGGGACGAGATCTACACGGGCTACTGCGAAGGTGCCGTCGAGGCCGAGGAACGCCACGGCGTGACCGTACGGCTGACCCCGGACCTCTACCGCGGGTGCCCCGTGGAACTGGCCGAGGAATGCGCACGGGTCTCGGTCCGCTACCGGGACCGCGGCGTGGTCGGCCTGGGCATCGGCGGCGACGAGCGGCGAGGACCGCTCGCGCCCTACGCCAAAGCCGTGCGGATCGCCGAGGACGGCGGCCTCCCGTTCGTCCCGCACGCCGGCGAGACCGCCGGCCCCGAGTCGATCCGGGAGGCCCTCGACCTCGGCGCCGTCAGACTCCGCCACGGCATCCGGGCCGCGGAGGACCCGCGGTTGCTGGCCGAGATCGTCGACCGGAACGTGGTGCTCGACGTCTGCCCGACCTCCAACCTCCGCACCGGCGTGGTCCGCGACCTCTCCGAGCACCCGCTGCCCCGGCTGCGCGCGGCCGGGGCCCTGTGCTCGATCAACACCGACGACCCGGCGATGTTCGGCACCGACCTCGACCACGAACACGACGTCGCGGCAGGCCTCGGTCTCGACGCCTCCGCCGCCTACGCCGCCGGTGTGGCCGGCGCACTCTGCGAGGACACCGTCCGCGCGCGCCTGCTCCCCTGACCGCCCGATGACCGCCCGACTCACCTGACAACGGGCTTGCGGACCTGCCCCCCGGAGGGTGCCGACCCCAATCCTGCCAGGTCAGGCCAAGGATCGGTAGGACTCAGCACACCCTTCTCGTGCCTTGCCGCCGCCCCCGCGCACCCCGCACACTCGTGCAACACCCCGCTCCCCCGCCGGCCTTCGCGCCGCCGCCCGCATTCTCCGGGCGGCCGGCGCGCACGCCGACGTGCCCGGACGCGTCCGGCACGGTACGCGGGGGCGGGGTGCGCACAGGAGCAACGACGAAGGGGGACAACGGACATGACCGTCCACACCGACCTGGTGCTGAAAGCCCGGATCACACTGCTGAGCCACAACGACCGGATCCTCGACGGCGAGGAAGGCATGCGGGTCTACCGCACCCTGTTCGCCGTCAGCCCCCACGTGTACGCCTACAAACTCGCCTACGTCCTGCGCGCACTCGCCGAGACCAGCCCCCGCGCGGCCGGCCGACCCGGCGCCCGGGAGGCGCTGCTGGAGGAGGCACGGGCCGCGAGCGCGCAGATCCCCGCCGACGCCCCCGCCCACCAGCGCCGCATGTGGGAGTACACAGTGACGCAGCTCCAGGACGCCGAACGCCGACTCGGCCAGGCAGGCGCCCGATGAAGGGCACCGCCGAGAACCCGACACCGCGCGCGACGCCGCGCCCGACACCGCATCCGGACCTGGTACTCCGGGCGCGGATACAGCTCCTGCTCCACGACCAGTGGCTGGAGGGCGAGAAGGGCCTGCGGGTCTACCGGACGCTGTTCGCCGTGAACCCCCGTGCCTACGCCTACCACCTCACCCGGGTCCTGCTGGACCTCAGCAGCCACCACCGCCTGGCCGACCTGCCCCAGGCGCGACGCGCCCTCCTGCACGAAGCGCTCGACGCCGCTTCGCACATCCCCACCGACGCGCCCTGGTACCACACCAGGTATGAGCAGTTCGTGCGCGGTGCACTCACGCGCCTCGACCAGGAAGGACGGACGCCGTAACCGGAGGACGGCACCGGACCGCCCAGGGGTGCCCGTCCCGGCTCAGGCGTAGAGAGCGGCCGCCCGACGGGTCGCCTCGGCCACGCGGGCGCGCAACTCGGGCGGGTGGAGGACCTCGGCCTCCGGTCCCAGCCGCAGGAGTTCGAGGTAGCCGATCTCCCAGTTCTCCACCGGCAGGGTCACGGTGACCCAGCCCTCGGCGTCCGGCGGGCCCGCGGTGGCGAGGGCGTCGGCGGCGGCGGTGGCCTCCAGCAGGGCGGCGAGGTTGTCCACGGCCCGCGGGCTGAGCCGTACCAGCGCCCGCTCGCGCAGCATGGTGCGGGTGAACGCGCGGGCGGCCTCCTCCCAGTGGGCGGCGAGGTCGAAGTCCGGGTCACGGTCGAAGCGCTCCTCACCCGCCTCGGCGGTCTCGAAGCGGTCGACCCGGTAGGAGCCGACGCGCCCCGAGGGGCTGCGGGCCGCGACGTACCACTGCCCGGCCTTGAGGACCAGGCCGTACGGTTCCAGGCGCCGCTGCCGGGTGCCGCCGCGGGCGGCGTAGCGCCCGTGCAGCACCCGGTCCTCCCACACCGCGCGGGAGACCTCGGCGAGCAGCGGTGGGGTGTCGGTCCCACGGAACCAGGCCGGGGCGTCGAGGTGGAAGCGCTGGGCGGCGGCCGCGGGGGTGTCGCCCAGCGCGGCGGCGACCTTGAGCCGGGCGGCCAGGGCCTGCCCGGCCAGGCCCATGTCGCGCAGCGGGCCGGGCAGACCGGCCAGGTGCAGGACGGCGGCTTCGGCACGTTCCAGGCCGGTCAGGCGGGTGCGGTAGCCGTCGACCAGCCGGTAGCCGCCGCCCCGGCCGCGCTCGGCGTACACCGGCACCCCGGCCTCGGCCAGGGCGGCGACGTCGCGCTGCACGGTGCGTTCGGAGACCTCCAGCTCGGCCGCGAGGTCGGCGGCGGTCATGGCGCGCCGGTTCTGCAGGAGCAGCAGCAGCGCGATCGCCCGGCTCGCCCGCACCCCGGCCCTCCTCCTCCGTCCGCCCCTGATGTCCGTCACCCCATTGTCACCGCCCGCACTGCCCGCACCGCCCGCACCGCCCGCACCGGGCACGGGTCACGGTCACGCCCGCCCGGCCCGCTCCGCCGTCGCGAGGAGTTCGGCGGGGTCGGAGGCGAAGGCGGCCATCCAGTGCGGGCGCAGCCGGTAGTAGACGACGTCCTGCTCCCAGTCGAAGGTGTCGCGGCCGTAGAAGTCCTGGAAGTAGGCGAGGAGTTCGGGCCAGTCGGCGGCCTGCTCGCCGTTTTGGGGGTTGAGGGCCTCGGCGGTGCCGTGGGTGAACACCCCCAGGTCCTCCCCGCGCAGGTGGGCGGCGCTGACGGCGGGCCGGGCGGCCAGGTGACGGGCCTTGGCGGCGGTGCGCGCGGTGCCGAAGTGCCACTTGCCGTAGAGGAAGTGGCCGTCCACACCGCTGATCCGCGGCTCGCCCTTGGCGGTGACGGTGGACAGCGCGAGCGTGCACATCCCGGTCAGTACGCCGGTGAGCTGGACGGCGGTGAGGGTGCGCTCGCTGTTGATGATCGAGCGCAGGTGCGCGGTGGAACGGGCGAGCGAGGCGTCCAGGAGGTCCTGGAGGCGGGCGAGGTCGTCGGGCGTCTCGAGCATGGGATCCCTTGTCCGTGGTACGTGGCCCCGGCCGGCACCGTCACCGCGCCGACCGGTCCCCCTACTCTCGCGGCGAAACCCGACACCTCCTGTCGTCTTTCCCGCCGTCGGCGTCGGGCATCGGGCGGTCGGTGACCTCGTAGGGCTCGGAATGCTCGCTCAACGTGCTCCTCGGGAGGAGGACGAAGGGGAGGGACTCGTACGCCCGGGTGGCCGCCTCAGCGGGCGAGGCGGCCCAGGAGGGCGGAGGCGGCGGCGATGCCGGCCGCGGTGGCGGCGGCCAGGACGGCGAAGTCCAGGGGTAGGTGGGAGGGGGTGCCGATGAGGAGGCCGCGCAGGGCGTCGACCTGGTAGCTGAGCGGATTGGCCTTGCTGACGGCCTGTAGCCAGCCGGGCATCAGGTCGACCGGGTAGAGGGCGTTGGAGCCGAAGAACAGCGGCATGGTGATGGCCTGGCCGATCCCCATCAGGCGGTCACGGGTCAGGACGATCCCGGCGATGGCCATCGAGAGGCAGGAGAAGAACGCCGAGCCGAGCAGCACCGCGACGACCACGCCCAGCAGGCGCAGCGGGTTCCAGGTCATGGCGACGCCGAGGGCGGCGGCGATCAGGACCACGACGACGGCTTGCAGGACGGCTTTGACGCCGGCGGCGAAGGCCTTGCCGGTGACCAGGGCGGCGCGCGGGGTGGGGGTGACCAGGAGTTTGGTGAGGACGCCGGAGTCCCGCTCCCAGATGATCATGATGCCGTAGAAGATCGCGATGAACATCGCGGACTGGGCGATGATGCCCGGGGCCAGGTAGTCCAGGTAGGGGATGCCGCCGGTGGGGATGGCCTTGAGGCGGGTGAAGGTCTCGCCGAAGATCAGCAGCCACAGGGCGGGCTGGACGGCACGGGTGTAGAGCTCGGTGCGGTCGTGGCGCAGCTTCTGGAGTTCCACCGCGCACATCGCGGCGACGCGGGCGGGCACCAGGCGCCAGCCGGTGCGGGCGCGCGGGGGCACCAGCAGCAGGCTCAGGTCCGGGACACCGGCGGGCGTGGTAGCGGGGGTGGGGGGCTCAGCCGACGCGGCTGGCGGTGCGGCGGGTGCGGCGGACATCGCCGAAGTCTCCTTCCGTGGCGTCGGCCAGGTCGCGGCCGGCGAAGTGGCGGAACACGTCGTCGAGGGTGGGCTCGTCACCGCCGGGGACGGCGTGGCGGATGCTCTCCTTGAGCTCGGCGGGGGTGCCCAGGGCCCGGATCCGGCCGCGGTCCATCAGGGCGATGCGGTCGCAGTGCCGCTCGGCCTCGTCCATGTAGTGGGTGGTGACCAGGACGGTCATCCCGGTGGCCCGGCGCACGGCGTCCACGCGCTCCCACACGCCGGTGCGGGCGATCGGGTCCAGGCCGATGGTGGGCTCGTCCAGGACGAGCAGGCGCGGCGCGCTGACCAGGGCCTGCGCGAGTTCGAGGCGGCGGACCATGCCACCGGAGTAGGTGGCGGCCATCCGGTCGGCGGCGTCGGTGAGGTCGACGGCGGCCAGCGCCTGGGCGACGCGGCGGGCGCGTTCGGCGCGGGGGACGTCGAAGACCCGGGCGAACAGGGCGACGTTCTCCCGCCCGGTCAGCCCGGAGTCGGCGGACAACTGCTGCGGCACGTAGCCGAGCAGGCGCCGTACGTCCATCGGGCGGCGGGCGGCATCGTGGCCGAAGACGCGCACCATGCCGGGGCCGGCGGGCAGCAGCGTGGTGATCGCCCGGATGGTGGTGGTCTTGCCCGCACCGTTGGGACCGAGCAGGCCGAAGACCTCACCGGTCCGTACGGTCAGGTCGACGCCGTCCACCGCGCGGGTGACCTTGCCCCGGCCGTGGGTGAAGCTGTACTCCAGGCCCCGGCACACCACGGCCTCCGCCGCGGCCGACGCTCCTGCCGCGCCCGGTATTTCCGGTGTTCCTGCTGGTTCCGGCTCGGTCATCGCGGGTCCTCCTCGGGCAGGTCGCGCAGCCCCTGGGTGAGGGAGCGCAGCGCGGGCAGGGCGGCGGCCAGCGCGGCCCGTTCGGGGCCGGGCAGGCCCGCGACCAGTTCGCCGGTCAGTGCCCGGCGCCGCTCGCGCCAGGCCTCGATGCGCTGGTGGGCGGCCTCGGTGGCGTACAGCAGGGCGGCCCGGCGGTCCGCGGGGTCCACCTCGCGGCGCAGCAGGTCCTGGGCGACGAGCTGGTTGACGAGGGTGGAGACCGAGTTGCCGGCCAGGCACAGTTCCTCGGCGGCGGCGGAGACCCGCAGACCCGGGGTGTCCATCACCAGGTGCAGCAGTTCGACCTGGGCTCCGCGCAGGCGGGGCTGCTCCAGGCCCTGGCGCAGGCGGCGGCGCAGCATCCGCTGGATGCCGGTGAGGAGGGCGGAGAACTCGTCGGCGAGGGCGCCGTCGGGTGGGTGGGTGGGTCCTGTCTCCATACCTCGATTTTAGCTCTCAGTGAGAGCTATCTGTCGAGAGGGCGGGCGAGGCCGGGCGGGCGCAGGCAGGGGCGGACGCGGTCGGACAGGGGCGGGCACGCGTGGACAGGGGTAGAGAGCAGCAGAAGGCCCCGCGCCGGCGTGTGCTCGCCGGTGCGGGGCCTTCGTACGGGGCGCTCGTGCGCCCGCCTGGTCAGATCGCGCGGACCTGCTCGGCCTGCGGGCCCTTCTGGCCCTGCGTGACCTCGAACTCGACCGCCTGGTTCTCCTCCAGGTTGCGGTAGCCGGAGCCCTGGATCGCGGAGAAGTGGACGAACACGTCCGGGCCGCCGTCGTCCTGCGCGATGAACCCGTAGCCCTTCTCCCCGTTGAACCACTTCACGGTACCCGTGGCCATGCCGATCTCCCTTCGGGACGAAGGGGTGCGCGCTGCTGCGCACCCCTCACGGTGGTCGCGTCCAGGAACAGCAGGTTCAGCAGTACCGCGGACAGCGAATCTCATGATCATGCTACCGACCCGTCGCCGTCCGCATCCGGCTTTCGCCCAGATCCAGCCACTCCCCATCGACCCGCCCCGGCCGGGCGTTCGCGCCTCACCACCGCGGTGCCGGTACGCGGCCGGTCCGCTCCCGCCCGCCGCTCCCCTCCCCTTGCTCAGGATTCGCTCAGATACCGGACCATCCCGGGATGTTCGGTGCAAAGATCTCCACAGCCCCCGGAACGGGCCCGAGGCCACCGGCCGCGCCCGCCCCGGGACAGAAAGGGGGAACGAGAACATGGGCACCGTCGTCCTGCTCCTCGCCGCACTGGTCGCCACCGTCATCGGCACCACCGTCTTCCTGATCCACCGGGAGAGGGCCTGCGGCACACACTCCGACGATGCGGGACTGCTGGTCGAGCTGGAACGCACCCGCCAGGCCACCCACCTGCGCAGCACCTACTCCAGCCGCGCCGTCCACCACGGCACCGGCATGGCCTCCGACGACCTCCACAAGTACTACTCCTAGCCCGACCCCACCCGGGTGGCCCCGGGCGCACACCCGGGCGGAACGTGTGCATCCGGTGCACGACCAGTGTTGCCAAGGTGTTGCAGCGGGCGTGGCCGGGTGCCTTCCCGTAGTAGCGTCGGGCATGAAGTCACGCACGGTGCGCGGCGATTGACGGGGGTTCGACTCGGAACGGGGGCCAGACGTGGGAAGGGGTGGTGGGTGTGGGACGGGCACGCGTGACAGCGCGAGTGATCGTGCACCCCGGCGTGGAGGACGTCAACGTCCAGCAGGTGTTGGAGGCGCTCGCCGACCCGGCGAGGCGCAAAGTGGTGCACACCCTGGCCCACTCGGGCGCTGACCTGAGCTGCGGCTCCTTCGACCTCCCGGTCGGGCGCTCCACCTCCAGCCACCACTTCTCCGTGCTGCGCGCGGCCGGAGTGGTACGGCAGTACTACGTCGGCACCACGAAGATGAACACCCTCCGCACCGAGGAACTCGAACAACGCTTCCCCGGTCTCCTGTCGGCCGTCATCGCCGCCGCCGACACCGAAGCCCACAACACCCCCTGACACCCCCTGCCCCCGGCCCGGGCGGGCCGGGGGCAGGAGCGGGGGCGGGGACCGGAATGCCTCGCCGGATTTCCCCTGTTCCAGGTGCGCAATTGGCGATACACAGAATGACGGAATTGCGGAACGGCGCAACGGCGTAACGGCGTAACGGCGTAATTCTCGATACGCCGCACAGCCCGACCGCCATGAATTCAGCCACAGGGACATGTCTTCACCGGACAAGTCAAGACTGACCTTCGAAGAACTCCGACCGTAGGGTATGGCTCGAATCGAAGGAGCTCCCTGTTGCCGAAGTTGTCGAAGACGATGAATGACCCCACCACGCTCGCAGTTGACTCGGAGCGGGATTATGTGTCCTCCCTGTACGACTTCCTGACGGATCGGCTTTCCGAGGCGCGGGCACAGCGGGCGAGCGTGCTGAATGCCCCGGCGGGCAGCGCCGGTGAGGCATACGAAAGGGAAATCGCCGCCGAGCGGCTGGCCAAGGAGATCGGCCGGCTGGAGGGCGCCGAAAGGGGGCTGGTCTTCGGGCGCATCGACTGGGCGGACGGCACGGCCCTGCGCATCGGGCGGATCGGGCTGCACACGGACGAGGACGACCTGCCCCTGCTCGTGGACTGGCGCGCGAACGCGGCGCGGCCCTTCTACGAGGCGACGCCGGTCCATCCGATGGGCCTGCGGCGGCGCCGGCACCTGCGCCTGGAGGAGCGCACGGTCGTCTCGGTGAGCGACGAACTGCTGGACGGGAGCGCCCCGACCGACAAGGACGTCGTGGGCGACGGCCCGTTGACGGAGGCCCTGTCGGCGCGGCGTACGGGCCGGATGCACGCGGCCGTCGCGACGCTGCAGGCCGAGCAGGACGAGATCGTCCGTTCCGCCCACCGCGGGGTGACGGTGGTGCAGGGCGGGCCCGGCACCGGCAAGACGGTGGTCGCCCTGCACCGGGCGGCCTACGTCCTGTACGCGTTCCCGCGGGCCGCGGAGGAGGGTGTCCTGGTGCTGGGCCCGAACGCCCGGTTCCTCGACTACATCTCCCAGGTCCTTCCCTCTCTCGGGGAGAACGACGTCGTCCTGGCGACCTGCCGGGAGCTGGCCGGGGTGGCCGCGGACGCGAAGGCCCCGTTCGACACGGCGCGCCTCAAGGGCGGCACCGTCCTCGCCGACGCCCTGGCCGGCCTGCTGCGCGTCCGCCAGGCCCCGGCCGGCGACTTCACGGTGCGGGTCGGGCGGGAGCTGGTCCACCTGTCCGCCGAGGAGGTCGCCACGGCCCGCGACGCGGCCGTCGCGGCCGTACCGGGGCACAACCCGGCGCGCCGGGTGTTCACGGAACTCCTGGTCGACGCCGTCACCGACGCGATGCAACGGGACATGGGCGACCTCCTGGAGCAGATCGACGCCGATGCCGCCGCGATGACGGGCCTGGACCTCGACAAGTTCACGGGAGCCGCCCAGCACCGTACCGAGGGTGCGGCCGCCCCGGGCCCGGCCCACGAGCTGGACCTGGACGCCGTCCGGGCCGATCTCCTCGACGACGCCGGTGTCGAGCGGGCGGTCGAGGCGCTGTGGCCGCGGCTGGTGCCCGGTGACCTCGTGTCCGCGCTCCTGGCGGACGCCGACGCTCTCGCCGAACACCTGCCCCACCTGGGCGCGCAGGAACGGCTCCTCCTGCTGCGCGACCCGGACGGCCCGTGGACCGATGCCGACGTCCCGTTGCTGGACGAGGCGGCGAGCCTGGTCGACGGGCCGCCCGAGCGGACGTACGGGCACGTCGTCGTCGACGAGGCGCAGGAGCTGACCGCCATGCAGTGGCGGATGATCGTCCGCCGCTGCCCGGCACGGGCGATGACGCTGGTGGGCGACTTCGCCCAGGCGGGCCCGGTCGCGACGGCGCGCGACTGGAAGGAGGCGCTGAGCCCCCATGTCGGACCGCGGTTCAAGCTGCACGAGCTGACCGTCAGTTACCGCACCACGCAGGAGATCCTGGAGAGCGTCCGGGACCTGCTGGCCCGGATCGCCCCGGACCAGCAGCCCACCCGGTCACTGCGGAGCGGTGAGGCCCCCCGCACCGTGACCGCGCCGCCGGACGGGCTGGTCGGCGCCGTCGTCCAGGAGCTCCGCGCCCAGAGCGCCGCGCACCCGGGCGAGCTCCTGGGGGTGGTCTGCGCGGACACCAGGGTGGGCGAGCTGACGGCCCGGGGCGTCGCCGACCACGCCCGGATCGTGCCGGCGTCCGAGGCCCGCGGCCTGGAGTTCGACGGGGTCGTCGTCCTGCACCCCGAGGAGATCATCGCGGCCCGCCCCGGTGGGGAGCGGGATTTGTACGTGGCCCTGACCCGGGCCACCAAGCGGCTCTGCACGATCACCGCCCGGCCCGCACGCCCGTAGGGTCGGGCCCCGGGGAGCCGGCAGCCGCCGCTCCCCGGGGCCCCGGCCGGGTGTCGTCACGCTTCGCGGTACGGGCGCAGCGGGATCCGGAGTCCGGCCGCGGCTACTGCGGGGTGACGTAGGCGCCGGAGATGCCACCGTCGACGAGGAAGGTGTTGGCGGTCATGAACGAGGAGTCGTCGGAGGCGAGGAAGGCCACCGCGGCGGCGATCTCCTCGGGCTCGGCGAAGCGGCCCAGCGGGATGTGCACCAGGCGGCGGGCGGCCCGCTCCGGGTCCTTGGCGAAGAGCTCCTGGAGCAGCGGAGTGTTCACCGGGCCCGGGCAGAGGGCGTTGACGCGGATGCCCTCGCGGGCGAACTGCACGCCCAGCTCGCGCGACATGGCCAGCACGCCGCCCTTGGAGGCGCTGTAGGAGATCTGCGAGGTGGCCGCGCCCATCACGGCGACGAACGAGGCCGTGTTGATGATCGAGCCCTTGCCCTGGCGCTGCATGTGCGGGATCGCGTACTTGCAGCACAGGTAGACGCTGGTGAGGTTGACCTCCTGGACCCGCTTCCAGGCCTCCAGGCCGGTGGTGAGGATGGAGTCGTCGTCCGGCGGGGAGATGCCCGCGTTGTTGAAGGTGATGTCGAGGCGGCCGTACTCGTCGACGGCCCGCTGGAAGAGGTCGCGCACCGCGGCCTCGTCGGTGACGTCGGCCTGGATGAACAGGCCGCCGACCTCGTTCGCGGCCTTGGCGCCGGTCTCGGGGTCGAGGTCGACGCAGACCACCTTCGCGCCCTCGGCGGCGAAGCGGCGGGCGGTCGCCAGGCCGATGCCGCTGCCGGCGCCGGTGATGACGGCCACGCGGCCGTCGAGTCGCTGGGTCATGGTGATCATTCCTCCGTGGAGATGAAGACGTTCTTGGTCTGGGTGAAGGCGTCGAGGGCGTCCGGGCCGAGCTCGCGGCCGAGGCCGGACTGCTTGAAGCCGCCGAACGGCGTGGTGTAGCGCACCGAGGAGTGCGAGTTGACGGAGAGGTTGCCGGCCTCGACGCCGCGCGAGACGCGCAGCGCGCGGCCGAGGTCCCTGGTCCAGATGGAGCCGGACAGGCCGTACTCGGTGGCGTTGGCGATCCGCAGGGCGTCCTCCTCGTCGCGGAACGGGACGACGGCGACGACCGGGCCGAAGATCTCCTCGGTGAAGGCGCGGTCGTCGTGCCGCACGGGCGCGAGGACGGTCGGCGGGTACCAGAAGCCGGGCCCGTCGGGGGCGCTGCCGCGGAAGGCGACGGCCGAGGCGTCCGGGACGTACGAGGAGACCCGCTCGCGGTGGGCGGCCGAGATCAGCGGGCCCATCTCGGTCTTCTCGTCGGCCGGGTCGCCGACCCGCACGCCGCGCACGGCCGGCTCCAGGAGTGCCATGAAGTCGTCGAAGGCGGAGGCCTCGACGAGGATCCGAGAGCGGGCGCAGCAGTCCTGGCCGGCGTTGTCGAAGACGGCGTAGGGCGCGGTCGCGGCGGCCTTGGCGAGGTCGGCGTCGGCGAAGACGATGTTGGCGCTCTTGCCGCCGAGTTCGAGGGTGACGGGCTTCACCTGGGCGGCGCAGCCCGCCATGATCTCCTTGCCGACCCTGGTCGAGCCGGTGAAGACGACCTTGCGCACGTCGGGGTGCGTGACGAAGCGCCCGCCGACGACCGGGCCGCGGCCGGGCAGGACCTGCAGCACGCCCTCGGGGATCCCGGCCGCCAGGGCGAGTTCGGCCAGGCGCAGCGCGGTGAGCGGGGTGAGCTCGGCCGGTTTCACGATGACGGTGTTGCCGGCGGCGAGCGCCGGGGCGAGGGCCCAGGCGGCGATCGGCATCGGGAAGTTCCAGGGCACGATGACCCCGACGACGCCGATCGGCTCCTGGAAGGTGACGTCGATGCCGCCCGCGACGGGGATCTGCCGGCCGAACAGCCGCTCGGGGGCGGCCGCGTAGTACTCGATGACGTCCCGGGCGTTGCCCGCCTCCCAGCGGGCGTTGCCGATGGTGTGGCCGGCGTTGGCGACCTCCAGGGCGGCGAGGTGCTCGCGGTCGGCGTCGACGGCGGCGGCGAAGGCGCGCAGCAGCCGGGCGCGGTCGGCGGGGGCCACCCGGCGCCAGGTGTCGAAGGCGGCGCGGGCGCGGGCGACGGCGGCGTCGGTCTCGGCGAGGCCGGCCAGTTCGACGGTGGTGATCACCTCCTCGGTGGCGGGGTTGACGACCTCGAAGAGGTCCGGTTCGGTCATCGGGGGCTCTCCCTCTGGCTGGCGGTGATGAACGCGTGGAACAGGCGCAGGTCGTCGGGGTCGGTCTCCGGGTGCCACTGGACGCCCAGGGCGAAGCGGTGGCCGGTCAGTTCGAGCGCCTCGACCGTTCCATCGGCACTGTGCGCGGTGGCCTGTAGGCCGGTGCCGATCCGGTCGACGGCCTGGTGGTGGTAGCAGGACACCTCGGTGGCGGGCCCGAGCACGGCGGCGAGCCGACTGCCGTCGAGGACGTCGACCGGGCGGCGGACGAAGCGGGCGGGGACGATCTGGTGGCTGTCGTCGGGCAGGTGCTGGACGAGGGTGCCGCCGAGTTCGACGTTGAGCAGCTGCATGCCGCGACAGACGCCGAGCACCGGCAGGTCCCGGGCGAGGGCGGCGCGCAGCAGCCGGCTCTCCCAGTCGTCGCGGGCGTGGTGGGGCGGGCCGGTGCGCGGATCGGCGGTCGCCGCGTAGCGGGCCGGGTCGATGTCCGACCCGCCGGCCAGGACGAGTCCGTCGAGGGCGTCGAGCAGGCGGTCGACCGCGCCGGGCTGGGGCGGCAGCAGCACCGGGATGCCGCCCGCGCGGACGACGGAGTCGACGTACGTCTGGGGCACGAGCGAGGCGCGCTGGTTCCAGACCGACCAGGCGGCTGCCTCCTGGTAGCTGCTGATGCCGATGAGGGGCGGTCGGCGGTCCTCGTGGGTCACAGCCGCTCGAATCCGCGGCGCCGCTCCCAGTCGGTCACCGCCCTTTCGTAGGAGGCCAGTTCGGTGCGTCCGGCGTGGGTGTAGTGCCGGACGACGTCCTTGCCGAAGGCCTCGGTGGCGACGGCGCTGCGCTCGAAGGCGTCGACCGCGTCGCGCAGGGTGGCGGGCACCCGGGGCGCGTCGGAGGCGTAGGCGTTGCCGGTGAACTCCGGCTGGAGTTCCAGCTGTTGCTCGACGCCGTGCAGTCCGGCGGCGATCAGGGCCGCGACCGCGAGGTAGGGGTTGACGTCCCCGCCGGGGACGCGGTTCTCGAAGCGCAGCGACTGGCCGTGGCCGACGACGCGCAGGGCGCAGGTGCGGTTGTCGCGGCCCCAGGCGATCGCGGTGGGCGCGAAGCTGCCGGGGACGTAGCGCTTGTAGGAGTTGACGGTGGGGGCGAACAGCAGGGCGAAGTCGGCGAGGCAGGCGAGCTGACCGGCGAGGAAGTGCTCCATGGTGCGGGAGAAGCCGTACGGGCGGTCGCCGGCGAACACCGGCGCGCCCTGCTCGTCGCGCAGGCTCAGGTGGATGTGGCAGGAGTTGCCCTCGCGTTCGTCGTACTTCGCCATGAACGTGAGGCTGCAGCCCTCCTGGGCGGCGATCTCCTTGGCGCCGGTCTTGTAGACGGCGTGGTTGTCGCAGGTGGTGAGGGCGTCGGCGTACTTGAAGGCGATCTCGTGCTGGCCGAGGTTGCACTCGCCCTTGGCGGACTCGACGGTCAGCCCGGCGCCGGCCATGCCGTTGCGCAGGCGGCGCAGCAGCGGCTCGATGCGCCCGGTGCCGAGGATGGAGTAGTCGACGTTGTACTGGTTGGCCGGGGTGAGTCGGGTGTAGTCCTTGTCCCAGGCCTGCTCGTAGCTGTCCCGGAAGACGATGAACTCCAGCTCGGTGGCGGCCTGGGCCTGCCAGCCGTAGCCGGCCAGGCGGTCGAGCTGGCGCTGGAGGACCTGGCGCGGGGAGACGGCGACCGGGGTGCCGTCGTGCTGGACGACGTCGCACTGGACCATGACGGTGGCCGGGTGCCAGGGGACGGACCGCAGGGTCGCGAGGTCGGGGCGCAGCGTCAGGTCGCCGTAGCCGTTCTCCCAGGAGGAGACCTCGTAGCCGTCGACGGTGTTCATGTCGACGTCGACGGCCAGCAGGTAGCCGCAGCCCTCCGCGGCGCCGGTCACGACGTCGTCGAGGAAGTACTGGGCGGCGACGCGCTTGCCCTGGAGGCGGCCCTGCATGTCGGTCATGGCGAGCACGACGGTGTCGACGGACCCGTCGGCGACGCGGGTGCGCAGCTCGTCGAGGGTGAGCCGGGGGGTGGTCATCGGGTCTCCTGTTCGGTGTCCCGGGTGTCGGGGGCGGGCGGGGTGCCCAGGTCGGACGCCGGGGACGGCGCGGAGGACTCGGAGGAGGCGGCGCCGACGTGCGGCCCGGTGAACCAGTGCCGGGCCGAGGCCAGCCACCAGATGCCGGCGAAGCCGACCACGACGGCCACGGCGACCGGGGTGTAGTTGAAGCTGTCGACGGTGATCGGGCTGGCGGTCGGCAGCATGAACAGGACGGTGATCACCACCGTCCAGACCACGGCGACGACGCCGATCGGCCGGCTCCAGCGGCCCAGGTGCCACGGGCCGCGCGGGAAGTCCTCGCCCTGGCGCAGCCGCAGGTACACCGGGATGACGTAGGAGATGTAGAGGCCGATGACGGAGATCGAGGTCACGGCCGTGTAGGCGGTGTTGTTCCAGAGCGCGGGCAGTCCGAGCAGCAGGGCGCCGCCGGTGGCGAGCCAGACCGCGTTGGTCGGGGTCTGGGTGCGCGGGGAGATGCGGTGCCAGAGCCGGGAGCCGGGCAGGGCGCCGTCGCGGGAGAAGGCGTAGATCATGCGGGAGTTGGCGGTGACGGAGGCCATGCCGCAGAAGAACTGGGCGCCGATCACGATGAGCAGCAGGAACTGGGCGCCGCCGGAGCCGATCGCGTCGATGAAGATCTGCGCGGGCGGGACCTGGGTGTCGCTGTTGAGCGCGCCGTCGTAGTCGCGGATCGCGAAGGTGATGCCGAGCAGCAGGATCCAGCCCGCCACCAGGGAGACGGTGATCGCGTTGACGATGCCGCGCGGGCCGGAGCGGGCGGCGTCCTGGGTCTCCTCGGTCATGTGCGCGGAGGCGTCGTAGCCGGTGAGGGTGTACTGGGCCATCAGCAGGCCGAGCATCGCGACGTAGAACTGGCTGTGGAACCCGGTCTGGTTGACGAACTCGGTGAACACGAAGGAGGCGGAGGCGTGCCGCTCGGGGAGCAGCGCGAGCGCGCCGACGATGATCGCGACGCCGATCAGGTGCCACCACACGGAGACGCTGTTGAGGACGGCGACCAGGCGCACCCCGAAGGTGTTGAGCAGGCCGTGCACCACCAGGATGACCGCGAAGATCTCCATGGTGTGCGCGGGGGTGGCCGCGGCGCCGAAGCGCAGGTCGAGGAACGCGTTGGTGAAGAAGGCGGCGCCGTAGTCGACGCTGGCGGTCACCGCGACCTGGCCGAGGAAGTTGAACCAGCCGGTGAACCAGCTCCAGGCCGGGCCGCGGCTACGGCTGCGGGTCAGCTTGGCGGACCAGTAGTAGAGCCCGCCGGCCGTCGGGTAGCTGGAACAGATCTCGGCCATCGCCAGGCCGACGCAGAGCGTCAGCAGGCCGACCACCGGCCAGCCCCAGATGATCAGGGCCGGGCCGCCGGTCTTCATCCCCGTCCCGTAGAGGGTCAGGCAACCGGAGAGGATCGAGACGATGGAGAAGGAGACGGCGAAGTTGGAGAAGCCCGACATCGAGCGGGCCAGCTCCTGGGTGTAGCCCAGCTCGCGGAGGCGTTGTTCGTCGGCGGAAACGGGGGAAGAGTCCAGCGGAAACACGGCGGGGCCAGGGTGGTCGGGTGAGCGTGCGTCGGTCATGGGCACCCCTGGGGGTTGAGGGTGTGCCGGGGTGCGCGCGGCCACGACGGCGTGGCACACCCGCCCCGGCGGCTTCGACGGTCGGACGGCTCTTCAATGGTCTAAAGTCAGACCATTGGGTGGGTGAGCAGCATCGTTCCGGCTGGACGGTGGCCACGTCAAGGGCGGGACGGCAACGAGTGCGGAAGATCCGATCGCAGGTACGATTCCGGCGTGGACGTGGATGTGACACGTGAGCAGGCACGGCTCGACTGGGAGGCCGGGGCGATCTTCCGCCCGATCCGGACCGGCAACGCCTTCGAGGAGACCGTCGAACGGCTGCTCCAGGCGATCAAGCTCGGCGTCTTCCGCCCCGGCGACCGGCTGCCCGCCGAACGCGACCTCGCCGCCCGGCTCGGCGTCAGCCGCGAAACCCTGCGCGAGGCACTCCGCACGCTCCAGCAGGCCGACTGCGTCGAACCCCGCCGCGGCCGCTACGGCGGCACCTTCGTCACCTACCGGATGCCCGAACCGGACGTCGCCGACCTGCGCCGCGCCGCCCGCGACCTCGGCGGCGCCCTGGAGGACGCGCTGACCTACCGGCAGGTCCTGGAGGTCGGCGCCGCCGAGGCCGCCGCCCGGCGCCCCCTCTCCCCCGCACAGCGCGCCCACCTGGAGGACCGGCTCACCGAACTGGACGCGGCCCCGGCAGAGCAGTACCGCCAGCTGGACTCCCGCTTCCACCTCGCCATCGGCGAACTCACCGGCTCCCCCGCCCTCGCCGCGGCCATCGCCGAGGCCAGGATGCGCCTCAACGACCTCCTGAACGCGATCCCCATGCTGGACCGCAACATCGAGCACGCCGCCGAACAGCACCGGGCCATGGTCCACGCGATCCTCGCCGGCGACGGCGACGCCGCCCGCCGCGCCACCGAGGAACACCTCGCCGCAACGGCCTCCCTGCTCCGCGCCTTCCTCGCCTGACACCGGCCCCGGGCCGATGTCAGGCACCGGCCCCCGGGTCAGGTGCGACGGAAGCCCCAGCCTCGGGTTCAGGCCCCGCAGCTCAGGCCCCGCAGCTCAGGTCCTTCGCGGGCAGCCGGCCCGTGGTCAGGTACCGGGTGACGCTGTCGTCCGCACAGGACGGGCCCGCCACCACGACACCGTGGCCCTCGCCGCCGACCACCGTGACCATCCGTGCGCCGTGCAGTGCCCGCCGCATGCCCTGTGCCATGGCCAGGGTCGCCTGCGGGTCCCACTGGTTCTGCACGATCAACGCGTTGACGTCGTTGTCCACCACGGTCGCCGGCTCGGTGGCCGCCGACTTCCAGAACGCGCACGGCATGATGCCCGCCCCCAGGTCGCCGGCCAACGGGTACTCGGCCCGGTCCCGGATCGCGTCGCGGCGGTACCGCTCGGGGTCGCGCGGCCAGCTCCGGGTGTCTCCGCAGAAGACGGCCCACGCGACGGCGGGCATGTTGTCCGCCGGAACGGCCGCTCCGAACGCCCCCGCGCGCGCCGTGTCCGGTCGGTTCGGGCCCGACTCACCCGCTGCCGCGGCGCCCGGCTCCGTGGGCCCGGCAGGTGCCGGCGCCCCGCCGGCGGCGGCGGCCCTCAACGCGACGATCCAGGGGGTCACCGTCTCCACCCGGACGAACGCGGCGTACCCGGAGCGGATGGCGTCCCCGTCGAGTGTCCCGCCCGTCGTGGGGACGGGCGTCCGGTCGGCGTGGGCGATCAGGTCCCAGAACGCCTTCCGGACCTCGGCCGGAGTCCCGCCCAGCCCGTACGTGGTGTTGCGGGCGGCGGCCCACTCCGTCCAGCGGGTGAAGGCGAGTTCGGCCCCTGCCGACCACCCCCGCAGCGATCCCCGCCACGCGAGCGCTGGATCGAGCGCGCTGTCGAGGACGACCCGGTCCGAGCGCCGGGGGAACATCTGGGTGTAGACCGCGCCCAGGTAGGTGCCGTACGAGTGCCCGAAGTAGGAGATCCTCCGCTCCCCCAGCGCCGCCCGGACGACGTCCATGTCCCGCGCCGTGTTGCGGGTGGTGATGTGCGGAAGGACGTCCCCCGCCTTGGCCCAGCACTTGTCGGCCACCGTACGGGCCCGGGCCACGTCCCGGGCGAACGTCGCCGCCGCGTAAGGGTGTTGGAAGGCCTGCTCGTCCGCCGTCAGGTCGCAGCCGATCGGCGAACTCTGCCCGACTCCGCGCGGGTCGAACCCGATCAGGTCGAACCGCTCCCGCACTCCGGCCGGCAGCAGCGGCTGCATCTCCACGGGCATGGTCAGCCCCGGACCGCCCGGGCCCCCGGGATTGATCAGCAGCACGCCGTGCCGCTCCTTCGGCCTGCTCGCCTTGATCCGCGATATCGCGAGGTCGATCCGCCTGCCCCCGGGGTCGCCGTAGTCCAGCGGCACCTTGACCTTGGCGCACTCGAACTCCTCCGGGCGGTCCGCGTCGCAGCGCTCCCAACGGAGCCCCTGCCGCTCGTACGGCTGGAGCGGATCTCCCGCCGCGAAGGCCGTCGCGGGAGTCAGCGCCGCCAGGACGGCGGCTGCAACACCGACCGTCAGTGCGGGAATCGTTCGTGCGCCGTGCCGAGCCATGCAGTTCCTCCGTGCGGAGTCGGTGTCCGGGATCACCTCCAGTCTTCGGTCCGGCGCATCCGCATCTCGTACGGCGCGAGGACGGGCCCATGATCCAACCTGCGGCGTACACCGACACGCCGCCGTACTGCTGGCGTCTCACTGCCCGCCAACCGCCCATCGGGGTGGACCCCGATCCGGTGACCGCCACCCTTTCCGCTCCCGTGCCCAACATCCGACCGCACGAAGGCCGTTGCCCGAGGAGCGTCCCCGAACCGCTCCCGGACCGCTCCCGGACGGACCCGGGTGAGGTGAACCGCCCCTCAGCGGAATCCGTTCACTTGGCGTGGAGGAGGTGGTGAGGCGCCTGTGCCTGGACCCCGGCCGTCAAGCCCCGTCAACCCGCCGCCGCGTACACCGGGGCGCATCTGCGTCCCATCCGCCTCGAAGCTGGAACGGGCTGCCCCCGAGAGGCCGTCTCGGGGTGGATCGGGGAGGTGCTGGGCCCGCCGCCCACCCCGGTGCCACGAGTACGCCGTCGACCTGGTCCGGGTCGGCCTGGCCGACCCGGACCGGGAACCGGACGCGAGGCGTCGACGCCCTCTGCTCGGTGACGAACGACAAGGACGTACGGATCTCCGTGCTCGCGATACTCGGCCGCCCCGCCGCCGGTCCCGGCAGGCGGAGTGCCCCGACAGGCGTCGGGTCCGATCAGTAGGCTTCCGCCCATGACCAGTGATCCCGGATTCACCTGCTCGTGCTGCGGCGCGCACCACGCAGAACTGCCGATGAACTACTCGGCAACGGCCCCCTACGTCTGGGACCCGAGCTTCGACGGAGCCCCGGACTGCCTGCTCTCGTCGGACCAGTGCGTCATCAAAGCGCAGCACCACTTCGTCAAGGGCCTGGTCGAGATACCGGTCATCGGCAGCAGCGACGTGTTCTCCTGGGGCGTCTGGGTCTCCCTGAGCCGCGAGAACTTCTCCCGCGCCGCAGACCTCTGGGACACACCAGGGCGTGAATCCGAGAAGCCGTACTTCGGCTGGCTGACCACCGAGCTGCCCGTCTACGCGTCCAGCACCGTCAACCTCAAGACCCGCCTCCACACGAGGCCCCTCGGCCAGCGCCCCCTCATCGAGCTCGAACCCACCGACCACCCCCTTGCCGTCGAGCAGCGGACCGGAATCACCATGGCTCGCGTCCGCGAGATCGCCGAGGCCGTTCTGCACCCGGCCGACGACAACCCGTAACCCCGAAAGCCGACGGGGAGCCGACCCAGCAGCTCCCGGAGATGGACGAGGGCGAGCCCTTCGCGCGCATCGGCCAACGCCCCCTCTTGGTCGGCTGCGGCTCCTTCCACCGGCTGACCGCATTCCCGACCGGCCGGCTACGACGGGCACGCCACCCGTCACGGCGGCCCCGGCGCTCACCGGTCCGCCTCCCCCGGAGAGAGCGCCATGACCGCACCCACGAGCCGTCGGACCGCCGGTCCCTGCCCGCAAGGCTCGTCGCCGAAGGACTCGGACCCGTACGAATTCGGCATTCTCGTCCCGTTGTTGTGGCCGCCCTGGTGGTCGGGTTCCGGGCCGCGCGGCCGCGGCATCAGGTGCCATGGCCGGGCGCTGGGCCGGGGGTCACGCCCAGGGCGGGCCGCCCGTACCCTCCGCCCACCGGGCGAGCGCCCGCCGGTCGACGGCGCGGATGCCGACCCGCGCGCAGAACGCGGCGGCGGCCTTGGTGAACGAGCTGGTCGTCACCACGGCGGCCAGGTCGCAGCGGTGCACGTCGCGGTACGTGCCGTTGACCCGCTGGACGTCCTGCGAGCCGACGAACGTCCGTGGCCCGTACCGCTTCGCCTGGATGAGGATCCGCTGTCCGGTCGGGGTGGTGGCCAGCACGTCCGCCGCGAGGTCCCCGGCACCGCCGACCACCGAGACCTTCGTGCAACCGTCCCGTCGGCACAGGTCCGCCAACGCGTGCTCGAACGCCGTCGGGCTCATCGCCAGGAACGGCCCGATGTGGCGCAGCTGCGCCGCCCGCGTGTCCAGCTCCCGCTGCCGCGCCCGGACGCGCGTGCGCAGCACGGCGACGCCCGCCCCCACGCCCGCGAGGACCAGCACGGCCACCAGCAGCAAGTGCTGGGCCAGCCACTGCACCACCACCGAGACCAGCACCAGGACGATCGCTGCCGCCACGCCCAGCAGCAGCGCGTTGTCCCGCGCCTGCCGCACCCGGCGGGCCCTCCGCGCGGCGGTCGACCGGCGTCGCCGAACAGGTCCACGGGCCACGGCACTCCCCCTTCGCGCCACAGTGTTCGTGCGAGCGTAGAGTCCGCTCCTGCCCGGCCACCTGCGAACTCGGTGAATTCCCCCGGCTACGGCTCCGAGTTGACCGGATCCCGGCGGCCGACGACCGAACACGTCACGCCCCGCAGTGCTGTTCTCCGGGGCCCTGCGAGCACGGGTTCGCATCGCGCCGGGCCATGGCGTCGCGCCTCGACCAACGCCCCTGACCGGGGAGTGAAGCAGTGCAGCACCCAGAGGAAATGAGCATCCGTCAGCTCACGACCCGGGCTCGCGGCAGGATGGTCAGAGCTCCTTGACTCCTCAACCGCTTCACCGTCAGCTTCTGTCGCCATCACTCCAACGACGACCATCGGCCGACGGCCAGGAACCCGCAAAGCCGCTGCATCGCTGCAGGTCGTGAAGGGTCCTCCCCCGCACCTGCGGGCGTCAGCCGCTGACCGGAGGGATGCATGTTCTGGGGAACGTGGGCTGCCTGGGCTTGCGGGGGGGGCGGCCAGGGGTCGACGGGCGCGCTGGTTCGGGAGGCTCGGGGCGATGTGTCGGCGGGCGTGGGTAGCGTGGCGGGATGGGTAGGACTGTCACGTATCTGGAGATGACCGGTCTCGGGGAGCTGCGGCCCGGGCGCGTTGTGTCGGCGTTGGGGCTGCGGCGGGAGGAGGGGCTGTCAGCTCTGGTGCGGTCGGTGCAGGCGCGGGTCGGTGCGGCCTACGGGTGGCGTAGTGCGGCGCGGTCGGAGCGGGAGTGGGAGGAGTTGGCGCGGGCGCATCCGCTCCGGCAGTACTGGCTGATCGTGTTGGAGGGCGAGACGGCTGGGATCACCGCGCTGGAGCCCTTGGCCGGCGGGGAGGTGGAGATCCGCACCTTCGGGCTGCTGCCGGAGTACGTCGGCCGGGGGCTCGGCGGACATGCGTTGACGCTGGCACTGCAACAGGCCTGGGCGACCGAACCGTTGGAGGCGGAGGTCGTGCGCAGGGTGTGGCTGCACACCAACTCCGACGACCATCCGAACGCACTCGTCAACTACCAGCGCCGGGGCCTGCGCGTCTACCGCACCGAGGCCGGCGGGCTGTAGGCGGGCCTTCTGCTCGACCTTGTTGACGGCCTCGATCTGCTCGGGGGCGCCGGCGCCGGCGATCTTGGAGTCGCCGTCCGAGTAGGGGTGCCACGGCCGGGCGAAGGTCTTCCTCGGTGGCGCGATGGCCAGGGCGCTGACGGTGCGTTGGCGCATGCCGCCGGAGACTCGTGCGGGACGGACCTGGCGCGTTCGCGCGGGTCGGGGTTGCCGACCAGGACGAAACACCCCCGCAGTCGAGGGGCATCGAGCCCCGTCACCCGGTCACGTTCACGGGGGCCTTGGGCCGGGCGTCCACCCCGCTCAGGCGGTGGCGATGACGGCTCGGGTGACGGCCGTGACGGTCGGGGTCGGGCGGCCGGGGAGTCGGGCCACCAGGATCCGGCGGATCTCGGGCGGGGCGCCTTCGACGTGCAGCAGGCTCACCCCGGGCGGAAGGAGCGGCGCGAGCCGGGACGGCACCGTCGTCACTCCGAAGCCGCCGGCGACCAGGTGGAGCTTCGTCAGCCAGTCGCGCGCGGAGTGGACGATGCGTGGCCGGCCGGGCAGGCCGGGCCAGACGCCGAGCAGCGGTTCGGAGTTCGACGCCGGGGTGGCGATCCACCGGGCGTCGAGCAGTTCGTCGACGTGCACCGTGGTGCGGCCGGCGAACTCTCCGGTCGAGGGCACCGCCAGGACCAGTTCGGTGTCCGCGACGGTCTCGACGTGCAGGCGCGGCGACTCGCCGTCCAGGGGGCGGTGGGGCGGGCGGGAGGTCAGCACGGCGAGGTCGATCGAGCCCGCGCGCAGGGCCCGGACCAGGGTGGGCGTGCTGCCCTCGGTGGTCGTGACGGTGATCTGCGGGTCGGTCGCCGCGAGGCGGGCGAGCGCAGGGGGCAGGATGCCCGCGCCCGCGCTCAGGAACAGTCCGAGCCGCAGCAGTTCGGCCTGCGGCGCGGTGCCGGTGAGGTCGCGCTCGGCCGCGGTCAGGCTGTCCAGGATCGTACGGGCGTGGCGCAGCAGGGTCAGGCCTGCGGGTGTGAGCCGCACTCCGTCGGGGCGGCGCTCGAACAGGGCGGTGCCCGCGCTTCGTTCGAGCGAGGCGGCCTGGCGGGAGATCGCCGACTGCGTGTAGCCGAGCCGGGCGGCGGCTGCGGTGAAGCTGCCGGACTCCGCGATCTGTCGCAGGACCCGCAGGCCGGTGCTGGTGACGTCCATGCCGCATACGCATACCACACATGCTCGATCGTCGCTTCCCGCATGTGCGTCGGGCTCCTAGGGTCGATCCCGACGAACACGGACACACGGACACACGGACGAACACGGAGGTCAACACGTGCGAGCAGCGGTCCTGACGCGGTTCGGCGCCCCGCTCACGGTGCGGGAGGTGCCCGACCCCGAGGCCGGCGGCGGCGAGGTGGTGGTCCGGGTGCTCGCCGCCTGCGTGGCCCCGTACGCGGCCGAGGTGTTCGGCGGCGAGCGGAAGTACCCCCTCGTGCCTCCCGTCGTGCCCGGCATCGGCGGCGTGGCGCGGGTCGTCCGGGTGGGCCCGGACGCCACCCGGCTGCGGGTCGGCGACCTGGTGTGGTGCGACTGCACGGTGCGCTCGCGGGACGACGCCCTGACGCCCGACATCACCCTCCAGGGCTGGAGCTCGCGCGGCGAGGGCGGCGCGCGGCTCGCCCGGCACTTGCACGACGGGTCGTTCGCCGAGCTCATGCGGGTCCCGACGGAGAACGTGTTCCCGTTGCCCGCAGCGGCCGGGGACGACCCGGCGCGCTGGGCCGCGCTCGGCGTGCACGTCATCCCGTACGGCGGGCTGCTGGCCGGCGGGCTCGCGGCCGGTGAGACGCTGCTCGTCAGCGGGGCCACCGGCAACCTGGGCAGCAGCGCGGTCGCGCTCGCGCTGGCGATGGGGGCGGGCCGGGTGGTCGCCCCCGGCCGCAACCGGGCCGCGCTCGACCTCCTCGCCGACCGGTTCGGCCCGCGGGTGCGCCCCGTCCCGCTCACCGGGGACGAGGCCGACGACCGCGCCGCGATGGCCGCGGCGGGCGACGGCCCGATCGACATGGTGCTGGACCTGCTGCCGCCGAGCGCTCCCAGCTCGGTGGCGCGCACGGCGGCCATGACCGTGCGCGAGTACGGACGCGTGGTCCTCATGGGCGGCGTCGGCATGCTCGGCGGCGACGACCTCGCACTCCCCTACCCGTGGATCATGCGCAACTCGGTCACCGTGCGCGGCCAGTGGATGTACCCGCGTACGGCGAACGTCGGCATCATCCGGCTGCTCGCCTCGGGCGCCCTGGACCTCGCCCCCGAACGGGTCCGGTCGTTCGGCCTCGACGAGGTCAACGAGGCCGTCGCGTACGCCGCCTCGCACGGCGGCCCCTTCGACCGCACCGTCCTCATCCCGTCGGCTCGCTGACGGGGCGGGGCGGGGCAGCCACGGCCGGGCGGTTGGACGGCTGGGCGGACGGGCGGGCGGACGGGCGGTCAGGTCCTGCGGGAGATGACCATGAGGTATCCGCAGGGGGCGTCCGTCCGGTTGGCGAAGCCGTGGTCGGCGTCGGCCTGGAAGTACAGGGAGTCGCCCGTGTCCAGGGTCTCGCTGATCCCGCCGATCATGACGGTGAGGGTGCCGTCGAGGACCACGAGCTGCTTCTCCGTGCCGGGTGGGTACGCGGGCAGCAGTCCGGTGGAGACGTGCGCGGGGAGGTGGTGGACGATCATCTCGGATCGTCCCGCACCCGGGGCCGCCGACACGATGTGCCGCTCGAAGCCGGTCTCCGGGTCGCGGTAGACGGGGCGCTCGGCCCTGCGCATGACCACGGCCACGCCGGACGCGGCGGGGGGCGCGCCGACCAGGTCGGAGAGGGAGACCTCGAGGGCGTGGGCGATCCTGGACGCGACACCGATCGTCGGGCTCTTCTCGCCGCGTTCGACCTTGGACAGCATCGCCCGGCTGACCGACGACCGCGTGGACAGCTGCTCCAGCGTCAGGCCCGCCTCCTCGCGGTGTCGCCGTACGTTGCCGCCGAACGCGCCGGCCGGCTCGTCACCGTGCTGCGCGTTCGCCGCGTTTCCGTCCTGCCCGACCACTGTGCTCCTCGATCGATGGGTGTCCCGCTGCCCACAGTGTAAGGTTTCTCCTAAAGAAGATCTGATCTCCGATAGGAGACGCGCTATGTGCGCCCGACACGACGGAGCGGTTCCATGCGTTTGATCTCAAGTGGCCGGCACCACGCCACGTTCGACTTCGGCGACCTGCGGGTGACCTCGCTGCGCGACGGCTACATCGACATGCCGCCGACCCGCCTGCGCGACGAGGACGGCCGTGCGCTCGCCGAGCTGCCGACCGCCGTCCCACTGGCCAACGACAACCTGCGGCTGTCGGTCAACGCCTTCCACGTCACCGACGGCACCCGCTCGCTCCTCGTCGACACCGGAGCGTCCAACGCCTGGCACGACCCCACCATGGGGCTTCTCCACGACGCGCTCGACGAAGCGGGGATCGACCGCGCGCACATCACCGACGTGGCCATCACCCACCGGCACGAGGACCACGTCAGCGGCCTGATCGCACCGGACGGCTCCCAGGCCTTCGCCCGACTCGAGCGCGTCTGGATCGGCGCGGGCGACGTCTCGGTGTTCACGGGACGGCTCGCGCCGGTCCGCGACCGGGTCGTCCCCGTGTCGCAGGAGGTGGCGATCAACGACTGGGCCACCGCCGTCCCGACCCCGGGCCACACTCCCGGCCACACCGTCTACCACGTCAGGAGCAGAACCGGCCACCTCCTCGTCTGGGGCGACACCGTGCACGTCCCCACCCTCCAGTTCGAGCAGCCGAACGTCTCCTGGGAGCTCGACGGCGACCAGCCCCGGGCCCGCGCCGCCCGCGCCGCCCTCCTCCAGCAGCTCACCCGGCCGCACCACTTCGTCGCCGGTGCCCACCTCGACTCCCCCGGCATCGCCCGCGTGTCCCCCGCCGGGAGCGGCTACGCGCTGGAGTACCTCGCGCCACCGATCGGCTGACCGGGCCCGTCGGCCCCGTCCTGACCGGGTGTCAGGACGGGGTCGGGTGTCAGGCCGGGGCCGGGACAGGCCCGACGGACGACGGACGACGGCGCAGCGGCGGCCGCTCGCGCTCCGCTCAGGCGGCGCCGAGCAGGGACGCCAGGGCGCCGGCCGTCTCGGGGTGCCGGCCGAGCAGCGCCGAGCCCGCCGGGGTGTGCGGCGCCGTCCAGGATCCGTCGCAGTCCAGGAGGACGGCGAGCGCGTCGCAGCCGGCGGGGTGTGCCGCGAGCAGGGCGGATCCCCGTCCGGCCGGGCTGCTGCCGGGCCGGGCCGGCTGGGTTGCCGGTGCGAGCCACGGCGGCACCCAGGCGTCCAGTTCGGCGAGTCGGCCGGGGAAGATGCGTCCGGCTTCCTTGGTGAGCTTCGGGGCGAGCTCGACGCCGCCGCTGCGCAGGGTGGTGATCAGGGTCGGCAGCCACGGCAGCAGCACCGGGTCGGGCAGGCGGGCGAAGGCGTGGGAGACGGCCTCGACGACGAGGTCGACCAGGCCGGGGACCGGCTCCAGCGCGTGGAGCAGCCCGCTGAGGTAGCGCGGGTAGGCGGGCAGCAGGAGCGGATTCCCGAGCAGTTCGTCGCAGCGCTCGCGCAGGTCCTGGCGGGTGAGGTGGCCGAGGTGGACCTGCGCGGCCCACAGCAGGGCGCGCTTGGACTGGTCCTGCGGGTCGGACCGGGCGACGGCGAGCTCCAGCTGGGCGCGGTCTCCGCCCAGGGACAGGGCCAGACCCTCCATGCTGAACAGGAAGCTCAGCATGGCCGCGACCTGGCGCACCGTCGCCGTCTCGTCGGTGAACGCGGTGGGCAGCAGGGCGCAGTAGTGGGCGTACCCAGCCTCGGCGAAACGCTCGATCCACCGGGGCAGAACCGGCTCGCTGGTGCGGTAGAAGGCCAGCAGCTTCCGGACCCGGCGCAGCACCTCGGGGGCGCCGTCGACGCTGCGCTCGGTGGTCAGCACCTGGAGGGCGCGGGCCCCGAGTTCGTCCGCGAGCCGCCGGCTGCCGAGGTACCGGATCGCGTCCTCCACGGTCCGTAGGACGACTGCGGCGTCGGCCTGCGGGGCGGTGGCCTCGCGGCGCAGGCGCTGCTCGAGGACCTGTTCGAGGGTGACGCCCTCGTAGCCGAGCTCGATCAGGGCGCGCTGGTGGGTGCCGAGCGAGAGGTCCCAGGACTCCTGCTTGGGTTCGTCGCCGAGGGTGCGCTCGCCCATGATCGGGCGGGCGGCGTCGGGGATCAGGTGGCGCAGCATCCAGAGCACGTCGGAGCAGGGGCGCAGGTCGGGCTGGGACTTGATGTCCAGCAGCGCGCGCTTGACGCCACGGGCCTGGAGGTTGAGGCCGAGCGGGGCGAGGCGGTCGTGGACGTCGCGGGCCAGCGGGGGCAGCGACTCGTAGCCGACCTGGCCGATCCGGTCGCCGCCCATCATGATCTCGACCAGGCGGCGGACGTCGCGCCGGCCGGGCACGGTGTCCTTCTCGATGCAGGTGACGGCCGCGTCCTGGAAGTCGTACGGGGTCGGGCGGGCGCGGTCGCGCAGGCCCGCGAGGAGGATGGACGTCTCGTACACGGCGATGGCGTCGGCGGTGGAGGCGAGGTAGCCGTTGCGGCGGGCCGCGCGCACGATCTCCACGGACCAGCCGAGCAGTTCCTCCTGGTCCAGCCGGTCCAGGACGGGCGGGCGCCGCAGGAACCCGGACAGCTTGTCGGTGCGGTCGGCCTCCGCGACGGGAACGGGGGCGACGGTCCGGCCGGCGGGGGCGGCCGTCCTGCGGGCGCGGGTGGCCTTGGCGCCCGCACCGGCCTGGCCTTTGAGCCGGTAGGGCTGGACCCGGGTGCGCTTGAGGTTCTTCTCCCACTGGGCGGCGGCGATCGACACCGACCCGCCTTCGAGGCCGAACTGCCGCTCGATGGCGCTGTGGCTGGAGGGGATCAGGCCGTACTGCCACTCGGTGGCGGTGCGCGGGGGCACGGCGAAGGTGTCGGTGCCATCCAGGCCGAACTCCTCGACCCGGCTGGCGGCGTGGAAGGCGCCGCAGATGTAGACGCTCTGCGCCGGGTCGGCGCCGGTGGCGGCCAGGTGCTCGCGGATGCGGGTCCACATGTACCGCTCGCGGTCCTCGTCCACCCGCACCCGGGCGGCGTCGCCGGGCGCCAGGCGGCGGAAGAGGCTGCCGATCAGGAACATGACCTGCCGGTAGGTGTCGTGGTCGGCGTCGCCGAGCGGCCCCTCGACGTACTGGTGCCACCACTCCGACCAGTGCCGCACCTTGCCGTGGCGCAGCAGATGCCGTTCGAGGTCGGCGAAGCGGGGCCGCAGGTCGCCCAGTTCGACGCCGACCGCGTCGCCGTGGAGTGCGGCCTCCTCGGAGGGGGTAGCGCCCGGGGCAGCCGTACCCGTCCGCGGGGCCGGGTCGGTCGGGGCGTCGGCGGCCTCGGCAGCGTTCCCGGCGTCCGGACGGGGCTGCCACTGGAAGACGTGGTCCGAGGACCGGTCGACGAGGACCAGGTCCACGCCGGGCGTCTCCAGCGCGTACGCGATGGCCTGGTACTCGGCGGAGGCCTCGGTGATCGGCGCGACCACGGACAGCGGCGCCCAGTCGGCGGGGAACCCGTCGATGCGGGTGGCGAAGGCCTGGACGGCCACCGGCAGGCGGCAGTTGCGCAGCTCGGTGAGCAACGGGGCCAGGTCCTCGCACAGTTCGAGGAAGACCGTCCTCGGCTGCCGGGCGCGCAGGTGGCGGGCCATGGCGGTGGCGGAGGCGGGCGAGTGGTGGCAGACCGGGAAGATCTCCAGCGGCTCGCGCAGGGCGCGCTCGACGTCGCTCACGAGGCCGTGGAGGATGCCGTCCAGGGCGCCCGGCCCGTCCGCGAACTCGACGGCGGCGGCGTCGAGTTGGGCGCGAAGCGCGTCGAAGGCCTCGACGCTGTCGGGGCCCGGGCGCCCGCCGACGGCGGGCACCCGGGTGGCGGCGCGGCTCATGCGAGCGCCTTGAGGGTCTCCAGGCCGGCGGCGAGGAACTGCGGCCACTCGCCGCCCTCCTGCTCGCTGCGCTGGTGGACGGTGTTGGCCAGGTACTTGGTGAGGATGCTGGTGTCCTCGGGCGCGCGGCGGCTGAGCGAGGCGACCAGGGAGGAGCCGAGGGCGTGGGCGGTGAGCGCGCGCTCGCCGAAGAAGTCGCTGTGGAGGATGGCGTCCTCCAGCACGCCGATCTGCTCGGCGGTGGACAGGGCCGACTCCAGTCGCTCGTCGTCGCCGGCCGCCGCCGTCGCGACGGCGCGCAGGTCCTCGAAGGAGCGCAGCAGTACGTCCAGCAGGGTGGGCGGCACGTCCAGTTCGATCTGGTGGCGGCGCAGCAGCTCCTCGGTGCGGAAGCGGACGATCTCCGCCTCGCTCCGCTTGTCCGTCACCACCGGGATCTGGACGAAGTTGAAGCGCCGCTTGAGCGCCGACGACAGGTCGTTGACGCCGCGGTCGCGGCTGTTGGCGGTGGCGATCACCGCGAAGCCGGGCTTGGCGAACACGGTGCCGTCCTCGCCGTTCAACTCGGGCACCGACACGTACTTCTCGGAGAGGATGGAGATCAGCGCGTCCTGGACGTCACTGGTGGAGCGGGTGAGCTCCTCGAAGCGTCCGATCGTGCCGGTCTCCATCGCGGTCATGATCGGCGAGGGGATCATCGACGCGCGCGACTGGCCCTTGGCGATCACCATGGACACGTTCCACGAGTACTTGATGTGGTCCTCGGTGGTGCCCGCCGTGCCCTGCACGACCTGGGTGGAGTTGCGGCACACGGCGGCGGCCAGCAACTCGGCGAGCCAGCTCTTGCCGGTGCCGGGGTCGCCGAGCAGCAGCAGGCCGCGGTCGGAGGCGAGCGTGACGATCGCCCGCTCGACCACGCTGCGCTCGCCGAACCACTTCTGAGCCACCTCGCGCTCCAGGCCGTCGGAGGGCTCGGAGCCGAGGACGAACGTGCGGATCATCTTCGGGGAGAGCCGCCACGTGGACGGCTTGGGGCCGGAGTCGACCGACTCCAGGTAGTCCAGCTCGTCGGCGTACTTGGTCTCGGCGGGGGCGCGGAGCATGTCGGACATCGGGCAGGAGCCTTTCTGCGGCGTGGGGTTGGAGGGTTCGGGGTTCGGGGTTCGGGGTTCGGGAGTGACGTGGGCGCGGCGCGGGGCGCCGGGTCAGGTGAGGAACGTCTTGAGCTCGTGGACCAGCTTGCTGATGTGGCCGGAGACCACCGGGGTGCCCTGGTCCTTGAACCGCGCGCGGAACCACGGGTTGACGCTGCCCCGGCCCGCGCTGGTGACCGAGCCGACCGGGATGAACTTCGCGCCGGAGCGGTGCACGGCGGCCATCTGCGCGAGCAGCTCCTCGCCGCGCCACTCGTAGAAGTCGGAGATCCACACGACAACCGTGTTGCCCGGCTCGGCGATCTTCGGCTGGGCGAGGGCCATGGCGACCGTGCCGTCGGTGCCGCCGCCGAGCTGGGTGCGCAGCAGCGTCTCGAACGGGTCGTGGACCCACGGGGTGAGGTCGACGGCGCGGGTGTCGTAGGCCACCAGGTGCACGTCGACCTTGGGCAGGCCGGCGAAGATCGAGGCGAGGATGGTGCAGTTGACCATGGAGTCGACCATCGAGCCGGACTGGTCCACGACCACGATCAGGCGCTGCGGCGTCGTCCTGCGGGTGGTGTGCCGGTAGTAGAGCCGGTCGACGTAGAGCCGCTCGTCGTCGGGGCTCCAGTTGACGAGGTTCTTCTCGACCGTGCGCTTGAGGTCGAGGTTGCGCCACACCCGCTTCGGCAGCACCGAGCGGTCGAGCTCCCCCACCGTGGCCTTCTCCACCTGGGTGCGCAGCACCTCCGCGACCTCGTCGACGAACCGGCGGATCAGGGCCTTGGCGTTGGCGAGCGCGGTGCCGTCCAGGTTGCCCTTGTCGTGCAGCAGTTGCTCGATCAGCGACATACTCGGGGTCAGGCGGGCGGCGAGCTTGCTGTCCGCGAGGACCTCGCGCAGGCGCATCCGCTTGACCAGGTCCGCCTCGATGGCGGCGAGTTCGGGGCCGATCACGGGGATCAGCGTGGACAGGTCCGGGGTACCGGGGGTGCCGGTGCGTAGGCCGGTGCCGGCGTGGCGGCCGGCGCGCAGCTCTCCGGGCTTGCAGCCGAGGGCGCGCTCCAGCCATCCGGCGTCGGACTGCCAGCGGGAGAGCTGCCCAGCGGTCACCGTGCCGGAGCCGGTGGCGAGGGCGTTGAGGAGGATCTTGGAGTACAGGGCCGCGCGCCGTACCTCGGCGGCCCGGTCGCGGGCCCCGGCGGGGGCGGCGGCGGGGGTGGAGGCTGCAGCGTCGGCGTCGGCGTCGGGTGCCAGGAGGCCGTCGAACTCCGCTGCCAGGCCGGGGTGGCGCTGGACGAGCGAGTCGACAGACGTACGAGGGTCCAGCAGGCCCGCGGGCAGGCCCAGGTCCTCGACGACGGCCAGGCTCGCCGTCTCCAGGGCGGGCTGTTCCGCCGGGTCGAACAGGCGCGCCAGCAACTGCCAGTACAACACCTGTCGGCGGTTCCCCTCGGGGTCCGCGAGGGGGGCGCCGTTCCCCTCGGTGGAGGTGGCGGTGGGGATGGAGGTCATGGGTCCGGTCACTTCCGCAGCAGCTTGCCGGCGCGCTCGCGCAGCACGGTCACCGTCTCGGTGGCGGCCGCCTCGGCCTTGCCGCCGTTCTTGTCGGTGGTGCCACCCGCCCACGCACCGGCGTGCAGGCCCACCGTCCGGCGCTTGACGGTGGCTTCGACGGCGAGCGGCTGGAGGACGAAGGCCCCGGCGTCCCAGCGCAGCAGGCCGATGCACGCGGTGGACCCGGCCACCGCCTGCGGCGTGAGCGGCCCGGCCGACGGGATGCGGTCGGTGTCGACGGCGAGCGGGTGGCCGGCCAGGTCGAAGGTCAGCACCCCGTCCCGCTCCTGGGCGGTGTACCCCTCCAGGAAGACCGGCTCGGCCAGGCGGACCGGGTGGCGCTCCAGCGGCGCGACCGGCGCGCCCACGGCGGTGGGCAGCACCACCCGGGCGGTGGCGAACGGGTCGGCCTCCGCTGCGGTGCGGGCGAGGTCGTCGCTCCACAGCAGGTCGCCCTCGGCGGTGAGCGGCATGTCCGTCACCGTCACGGCGCGGCCCTCGCCCGCCGCCGCGAGCAGCGACATCCGGCGGCGCAGCAACTGCCAGACCCCGGCGCCCAGAACGCTGTCCGGTTTCGGGGCCGACACCGACGCCCGGACCAGCCGGGGCACGGAACCGTCCGCCGGCTCGAACACGGCGTGGACCTGGGCCTGCGCGGCCGTCGCGTGCTCGTGCAGGTCGACGCCGAGCGGCAGCAGCCGTCCGGTGACCGACTGCGGGTCAGGGACGGTGCCCGCGCCGGGAGTCGTCAGCAGCACGGCCCGTGACCACAGGTCGGCCCAACGGCGGACCGGGACGCGTTCCAGGCTCGCTCCCGGGCAGGACGCGGCGAGTTCGCCCGCGAACCCGTCCAGCAGCACCGCGAGGCGGCGCAGCCGCGGCTCCGGGAGCATGGCGGAGACGACCTGCGCCGAGGCCGACACGAGGTCGTGGTCCATGCCGAGCCAGCCCGTACGGGCCAGGTCCGCGAGCCAGGCGCGGGCGGCGGTGAGCACGTTCGACGAACCGCCCGGGCCCGCGGCGGGCACCGTCCACGGGGCGGTGGCGCGGCCGGTCGCCTCGCCCACGACGCCGTGGAGCGCGTCGTGGGCCGCGCCGAGCAGAGCGGTACGGGCGGCGGCCAGGGCGAGCAGATGGCCCCCGTCCGCGGTGCCGGCGGCCGCCTTCTCGGCGGCCTCGGCGACGAGGGCCGCCAGCGGCGAGTCCGCGACGGCCGAGGCGAGCCCGGCCAGTGCCTGGGCCTGGGCGGGCCGCGGCCGCAGCAGGCCGTCGGACATCGCCCGGTCGAAGGCGTCGACGACGGCGAGCGCCTCGTCGAGGCCGCCGACCGGCGCGTGGAGCAGGTCGGTGCGCATCACGCCACCGCCCGCGTGGTCGGGAACCAGTGCAGGTCCGGCAGCGGAGCGGTCACCGGCTCGAACTCCAGGTACTCCAGGTGGTTCAGGAACCGGGTGAACACCGCCGCCGCAGGGGACTCGGCGGCCTTCGCCGGGCGGGTGGCGGTCATGGCACCGGTGATGACCGGGGCGGTGGCCTCCGCCGTACCGGTGTCCACCCGCAGGTAACGGGCGACGCGGTCGCCGCCGAACTGCACCACGGCCTCGCCGACCAGCACCTCCAGGTGCTTGCAGTAGCCGCCCCGGGCACCGCCGCACGGACGGTTGTTGTTGGTGCTGCACGAGAACGCGAAGGAACCGGCCTCGACCGCCGACACGTAGACCCGGCCGATGTCCGAGCCGCTGGACACGACACCCTGCAACCGACCGTCCGCCAACTGCACGAACGGCACCTTGGCGAGCTTGCGGGGCCGGGCGGACGGAACCACCCGGACCGTACTCGAACCTTCCCAGGCAGGCAGAAGCACACCATCTCCAATGGGGTTGGGGGGACAGCGCGCCGCATCACGGCGGCGGCGCTTGTGGTGATGAACGTAGTGGTCACCACCGACAGACCGGCCCGCCGGACGGCACGCTGCCTCGCGACGGCGAGCCGTCGAAACCCACGTCGGACAGCCGGACCGTCGCGGCTCGTCACAAGGCACACGGGTCACAAGGCACACGCGTCACAAGGCGCACGCGTCACAAGGCACAGCGGAAGGCCTCCCCCGGACGGCTCAGCACGCGCGTCGAGGCCTCGACCGACGGGGAGGGCCCGTCAGCTCCCGGCAGAATCGGGCTCTCCCGGTCCGCAACCCCGCGTGGGGCGGATGTCGAGGCGGGTGTAGTACTCGGTGGCGATGATCCGTTCTCGGGTGTCCGGGCTCAGGCGGGACAGGAGGCCGGGCAGTGAGCGGTCCCTGCCGACCTGGCTCGCGTGGGCGAGCACCGCGGACCATTTCTGTGCCAGCCAGGGGCGGACGTCGACGGTCGCGGTGATGTGCGCGTCAGGAACGCTGAGGACCGACTTGCTCACCCCGGTCAGCAGCGGGCCCAGATCGCCGACGGCGGAGTCCGGGTGGGTCGCGCAGTAGAGGGCGCGGGGCTGCCAGGGGTCGCCAGCATCGGGGTAGGCGTGCCGGAGTGCCGCGGCCTGGACGGCGAGCAGGGTGACGCGATGGGTGTGCACATGATCGGGGTGTCCGGTCAGTCCGCCGTGGGCGTCGTGCGTGAGGACGATCTCTGGCCGTACCTCGCGCAGGATCCTGACGAGTTGTCCGACCACCTCGTCCAGCGGCGCGTCGCAGAGCCGCGGCCGTCCGGGGGCGGACTCGGGGACCCGGTGGTCGGCCCATCCGAGCAGGCGGGGCTCGTCCGCTCCGAGGAGCCGGGCCGCCTCCGCCAACTCCCCTGCGCGCTGCGTCCCTTGTGCCCAGGTCGCGGTGACGACGGTGGTCCGGACTCCGGCAGCCGCGTGCTGGGCGAGCACGCCGCCCGCCACGAGCGACTCGTCGTCGGGGTGCGCCATCACCGCGAGCAGGCTGGGCAGGGGCACGGCATCCTCCCGACGGGGTTGCGGCGTTGGGGCACGGGGTCACACACCCCCCGTGCGCCAGGCTCCGTACGTCCACTGGCCGTCGCCGGCGTCCTGGAGGCCGACGCGCGCGCATTGTCCGTCCTTTCCGTCGGCAGCACCGGGAGGGGCTGCTCGCTTCCCTGTGAGTACGGCCGACACCGCCCCTTCCGAGCAGAGGACTTCGGGCATTCACCCGAACGGGGGAGATCGTGCGGCAGCATGGACCGTGCGGGAACGCCGGGCCGCCGCCGGTGACGGTGACGGTGCGCCGACTGGCGTGCCATCGCACCGGAGGCCGCTCGCCAGGATCGCCCGGCTCGATCGCATCGGGGGGACGCTTCGTGAACGACGGCCTGCGGTTGGTGGGGCTGGTCACCGCCGTCGACCCCAACACCGCCGCGTACCGCCGGTCCCGCTTCCGGATCGTCCCGTGGCGCCCTGACCGACCGGAGGACAACCAGTGCCGCTCCTGTACGAGTTCCGCACCGAAGCCAGGCCCGACCACGGCCTCATCGAGATCTACGACTCCGATGCCTGTCTGACCGACTCCGAAGCCGCCGAGCAGAGCCGGTACACGGTGGTGGCGGGCACCGGCCCGCACATCTACCTCCACAGCCTCCAGGGCATCGCCCCCGCCGAGATCCTGGTGCGGGTGTGGCAGGGCCCTGCGCCTGCCGACGGCGACTGGGCAGCCGTGGGCGAACGCCCGGTGGTGCTGGACAGCGCCACGGGCGAGGTGGTGATCCGAGCGTTCACCCCGCACATCGCCGGTCACTTCCGGCTGCCCCGCCCCGGGGTCTACGAAGGCCGCGCCTCCTGGCGGGGGCGCGACGAGGCCGCCGCGCAGGAGGCGAGCCTCCTCGCCGAACTCGGCGCGGCGCAACTGCGCTGGCAGGGCGACACCGAGGCGATCTGGGCCGCGCACGAGGAGGTTCTGGAGACCTACCGGATCGACCTCTGGTGGACCGCCGAGTCCGAGGACGACGAGGACGACCAGGAGGAGGACGAGGACGAGTAGGACCGCTGCCCGCATCCGCACGACCCTGGTCAATGTCAGTGGCACCGGGCAACCTGTGCGTATGCGTGCCCCGAGAGTTCAGTGCCCGGCCTGCGAACGGCCGGTTGCCCTCATGCCGACCCGCCGTGCCGGTTACGGCGTGATCCATGACCACAAGCGGGACCGGCGCTCCCTCATCCTCTGCGAAGGCAGCATGAAACAGGTGCCGCTGGCCGACGCCGTCATCCGGCAGGACGCCCTTCCCGGACTCGGCGGGGCCGACGGGGCCGAGCCCACCCTCTTCTGACCTCGGAAGCCCACGGACAGTGACGTCGGACGGGCCGGCAGGCCCCCCGGAGCTCGGGCCCGGGCCCGGGCCCGGGCCACCTGCGGTGCTGTCGGTGCCCCGCGGAAGACTGGCGGGTACGGCCCTGTCCCGACCGCAGATCGCCGGTCGGCTCCGAGGGAAGGGAACCCAGGAGAACGTTGCCCGGTGTCGCCGACCACGGCGGATTCGACGCCCTGGTCATCCGCACCGACCACCACGACGAGGCCGGCTGGCAAGCGGTGGTGGCGGCGGCGGCGGAACGGGGCGAGCCCTGCGGTGGCCGGCACTGAGCATCGCCAACATGGGCTTCGAGGAGTACGCCAGGGCCGCGCACGACGCCCCGGACGGCATCTTCCGGTCCTTCTGACCGGCCGGCCCCCCTGGCGGCAACGACGACCCTCCCGGGGCGAACGACGGGCCGGTGGCGGGCGCGGCGCCGTGGCGCGCGCCCCGTGGGCGCTCCCGCGCGCCCACTACCGTGCGGCACCGGGGTGGGCGAGGATGAGCGGCCGACCGTGTCCCCTACGCGACCGAAGGGAAACCGCATGGGCAAGCACGAGAAGCCGGCGCCGGACCCCGGAACGGGAACCCCGCCGCCCGGGAACAACGACGGGCAGGTCCCGCCCCCGCCGCCAGGCACCGGCACGCGGCGCAAGTAACGCACGATGACGGACGACGAGGACCTGGCGGACCGCCGGGCGCGCCTGGACGCGGCGATGGAGCGCGACGGGGCGTGGCCGGCCGCCTCCCCGTGGGTGCGCGAGGCGATGGCGGCGGTGCCGCGGGACCGCTTCGCACCGGACCGGCTGTGGCGCTGGGACGGCCGGGCCTACGTACCGCTCGACCGTGCGACGGACCGGCCGGGCTGGGCGGACGAACTGTTCGCCGGGGTCCACGACGCGGCCGTCACCCAGGTCGACGGCGGGCCACCGTCCTCGTCACTGCCGTCCTCGTCGCTGTTGCCCGCGTCGCTGCCGTCCTCGTCGCTGTTGCCCGCGTCGCTGCCGTCCTCGTCAATGCCGTCCTCGTCACTGTCCGCGCCGTCCGTCGTGGCGGACATGCTGGACAGCCTCCGTCTGGAGCCCGGCCACCGGGTGTGGGACATCGGCACCGGGCAGGGGTGGACGGCGGCACTGGCCGCGTGGCGGACCGGTCCCGGGCTGGTGGTCTCCAGCGAGGTGGACGAGCGCCTGGCCGCCGCCGCCCGCCGCCGCCTGGCGGCCGCCGGCCTCGCCGTCGAGGTGGTGACCGGCAACGCGACCGGTGGCGGGGTGCCCGGCGGCGTGCCGGTCGACCGGATCCACGCCACCTACGCGGTGGAGGCCGTCCCGTGGGCCTGGGTGGAGGCGGTGCGGCCGGGCGGCCGGATCGTCTACCCCTGGGGCCTGTTGGGGCATGTCGCCCTCACCGTCGCCGAGGACGGCAAGAGCGCGACCGGCTGGGTCCAGGGCCTCGCCCAGTTCATGGCCGACCGCACCGCCCCCACCCCGACACCCGTCGGCCACGCCGCCTACACCGCGGTACGCGGCACGGCCGCACCCGACACGGAGCGTCTGCTGCCGACGTACGACCTGGGCCCGTTGGAGAGCGACTGGGACCTGCGCTTCGCCCTGCGCGTGGCCGTACCGGACGCGACGCTGCTCACCGGCCGGGACGAGGACGGTGTCAACGCCTGGGTCCACGACGGCGACCGGTCGTGGGCCGCGTTCACCGCGCGCGGCGACGGCTCCGTGGTGCTGTACCAGGGCGGCCCGCGCCGCATCGGCGACGAGGTGACGGCCGCCCGGTCCGCGTGGGAGGAGCTCGGCCGCCCGGACCGGTACGACTACGGCATCACCGTCACCCCCGACGCCCAGTGGGCGTGGCAGGGCGGCCCGGACGGACCGCGCTGGCCGATCGGACGGCCGGCACCGGCGGGGCGGTCGGCGTCGGACGGACGCTGATCGGCGCCCGTCCGGTGCGAACCGTCAGACCTTCGCCCGGGCGATCGCGTCCACGGTGATCGTGCGCATCCGGTGGAAGGCCGTCTGCGGATCGTCGTAGGCGCGCCACGGGCCCGTCACCTCGCGGCCCATCACCTGGAACATCTCGAAGGCGTGCGCCACCCGGGCGTTCCTCACGAGTGACCAGGCGGCCCAGCCCCGGGCGGCCTGGAGCTGCGGGTGCGCCGGATCGGCCTGCTCCAGGTCGGCCAGCAGGGCGTCGACCGCAGCATTGATGAGAAGTAGCAGCAGCTCCGGCGCCTGGGAATGGTGGTGACGTCGGCTTGGTAGCGTCCGTATCCTTCACTGGGTGAGTCTGATCGAGATGGTTCCGGGGCAGGTCGATCTCGTCGTTCAGGGGTCAGGGGCGTCGGCGGCCTCGGTCCGGCTGTTCGATTGGTCGCGGGCGGAGTCCGAGGTCGCCTTCGCTGTGGAGGCCATCGACGACGGTGTGCGTGCACGGCTCGAGACCGTGACCGTGACCGTCTGGGACAACATGAGCGAGTTCTTCGATGGCCTCGCGCGCGACTTCCGTGGCTGGGAGGGCGAGCGGGTCTGGACCAATAACCACCTGGTCGTGACAGCGACGTTCGGCCCGGGTGGTCATGTGTATCTGGGTTGGACCCTGCGGTCCGGATTCTTCCCCGGCGACTGGCGCTGCACTGTGACGACCGTGATCGAGGCCGGCGAAGGGATGACGGCCGTAGCCGCTGACCTGCGGGCCTTCCTGCGCGAAGAGTAGGTCAATCGGCAGTCGGCCCGTCCTGACAGCTTTCTCAGCCGACGCCCGTGGGCGTCACCGTGCTGCCCCTGACGCCCTGAACCTCGCCGACGCCCGGCCCGTCGCAAGCGCAAGCCCTTTCGGCTGACGTCAAGGCCGGTCCGAAACCCCTTGGACGGCACGGGGACCGGCTTGCTGAAATAGGAGACGGCCGCTGTTGGACTCGAAGGGATGCGGCGATGACCGAGATCAGGCTGCACCTGTCGGTGCGCGACCTCACTGACGCGGACCTGCCGTCCTGCAGTTGGGCCGGCTCCCCCAAGCACGTGCGCGAGCTCGTCCACCAGATCCGCCGAGCCGAGGCGGGCGAGATCGACTACCTGGCGGTCTGCACGCCGGTCGGGCTCCCGGTGGCGGTCGGCGGCATCGACTACACGGTCAAGCCCGACGCCGGCACGCTCTGGCAACTCGGCGTCCACCCGGCCCTGCAGTCCTGCGGAATCGGCACGCTGCTGATCCGCTCCGCCGAGCAGCGGATCCGCACCCGGGGCCTGACCCGCGCCGAACTCGGCGTCGAGGAGAACAACCCGCGCGCCCGCGCCCTCTACGAGCGCCTCGGCTACCGGGCTTTCAGTCGCGAGCTCGACTCCTGGGACGTGGAGGCCGAGGACGGGTCTCTCCAGCGGTACGAGACGATGTGCACGCTGATGCGCAAGGATCTGGCGTGACGCTGGATTTCGTGGCTTTCGTCGCCGCCTCCTGACCCGGGCCAACAGTCGAATCGGGCAATGCAGCTCAGAACGTCCTCCGAGAGAGCGTTGTGGCTCCCGGACGCCGCCCGTAGGCGGCGGCCGGTGGCGTTGTTCGCGACCTACGCCTCGGTGGGTGCGGTCGCGGACGCCTACCAGGTGTCCGCGCAGTTCTTCTGACACCCGGCGGCCGCCGACCTGGCCGTTGTTGGCCAGCCACCACTGCAGAAACGGTTCCCGTACCCTGGTCGACCTCACCGTGGCGGAGATCCGGCGACTCCTGGCAAACGGCCGGCCCCACGGCCCGAGTCCGCCGCAGCACGCGTTTCGCGCTCATGCCTTGAACCGGTCCATCTGGCGCCGGACGCGCCAGGCAGTCGCCCGTCGTTGCCACTATCAACGCCGCCTGCACACGATCGAGGGGCGGTCTCATGAAGACCGCCCCTGACAGCTCGTCCGACCGCTACACTCCCCACTCCCAGGCCGTTGACCAGCGGGAACGGAGAAGTCCGGCTGGAGTACTAAGCAGTCTTGGCGAAGTTCGCTGCGGCCCCCGTCAGGTCCTCATCCGGCGGGGACCGTCTCGTCAGCCGCAAGTGAGTTGCCTTCGGCGATGCTGCCGCAGGAGGATGGGGCCTCCTTGTCGGCGAACCGGGCGCGCAGCCAGGCGAGCGCGGTGGGCACCGTGGCCATGGGCGCGGTCAAGTGGCTGAGGGCGTCGTACTGCTGGTACCAGACCGCGGCGCCCTCGGCGCAGTACTTCCGCGCCAGCGCCCGTGTGTCCCCGGCGACCGTGATGCCGTCGCCCGAGCCGATGCCCGCGATGTTGCTCGTGGTTCCCTCGAGGAAGCCGGCGTTACCCTGGCCGAGGTAGCCGGGGACAGTCGGGGTCGGTGCCAGGCCGAGGTTGGCCTTGTTGACCGCCTCGACGAGCTCGGGCACGGAGTTCGGGTTCGCATACTCCGGCTTCGCCATCTTCTTCCACGTCAGACCGGGGTAGTGGCCCAGCACGTCGGCGATCGAGGAGTGCTGGTGCTCGTCGACCAGCTGCTTGCCGTAGTCGTTCAGGTACTTCTTGAGGTCGAAGTCGTACGAACGCGCTTGCCCGATGAGCAACTCCGGGATGAGCCCGGACCACACCTGACTGCCTTCGATGTACCTGAGGATGTGCGAGGGCTTCACGAGCACCCCGCCCTCGGCATATCCCACCAGGCGCTTGTTGACGTCAGGGGCGTACTCGGGCGCGAGGGAGGCGGCCCAGTTGGTCGCGACGGCGCCGCCCGAGTAGCCCATGAGGCCGACGCGCGCGTCGGGGCTGATGCCGGTCCTCGACGCCGCGCTGGAAGCGGCACGCAGGGAGTCCAGCGTGTTGTACCCGTACTCGCGGGCGGCCGCGAGGTGGGCGGCCTGCCCCTCGGTGTCAGGGAGGACGACGTCGTAGCCGGACAGCAGGAGCGACGCCACGAGCGTGGACTCGCCGTTTGCGATCAAGCCGCCGGGCAGCTTGACGTTGCCCGCGACCGCCCGGGACGGACCGTCTTCGGGGTCGAGCGAGTCGTAGAACGACTGGTACGACACGACCTTGCGGCCGTCGCCGCCAGGGCTGCGCAACACGGAGGTCACGCCTGCGGACGGGTGGCCCTGCGCGTCGGTGGTGCGGTAGAGCAGCTGCGTCGCCTGGAGGGGGGTCGCGATACCCAGGACGTGGTACGGCAGCGTCCGGACCTTGAGCACGTCCCCGGGACTGTACGAGGACAGCGGCTTGCTGCCGTTGTAGGTGTAGAACGCGTCGCTCCCGGCAGTCGTCGACGAGGGCTGCTCCTGAACGCCGAACGCGACAGCGGGCACAGCGGCGACGGCGAGGGCGACGACGCCCGTGATCGCGGCGTGCCACACTCTGAATTTGCGCATGACTCTCCCAAACGGTGTAAGCGGATCAGAGAGATGACCGTTACGGCCCGAAGAGGGAAGTGGCCGAATGTCGGTTCCGGCGCAACCTAACAAAGGCACACGGCAGTTGACCAGGGGGCGCCAGTAGTCTTCGCGGGACGAACGGCGGCTGAGTCAGTGACCCAGCTCCGCCGACGACCTGACGCACAGCCAGCTCGTAGCCGTCTCCGCCGCCTCCAACCGCAGCAAGGGCGACCAGGGCGCGGACCAGTGGAAGCCCCCGCTCGCCTCCTACTGGTGCGAGTACGCCCGCGCCTGGGTTATCTTCCGTAGAGCTCGTAACACGATTACGCCGTCGGCTTGTTGAGCCGTCGCCAGCAGATCAGCGCGCACGCGAGCGAGACGAGTGAGTCGTGCAGTTCGAGGCGGCGTTCCCACCGGACGGCGAGGCGCTTGAACTGGTGGAGCAGGGCGAAGGTCTGCTCCACCACGTAGCGGAGCTTCCCAAGACCCTGGATGTCCGGTTCCCCGCGCCGGGAGATGACGGGCAGGATGCGGCGTCTGGCCAGCTCCCGCCTGACGTGCCTGCTGTCGTAGCCTTTGTCTCCGAGCAGGGCCTGGGGCCGCTTTCGCGGGCGTCCGGATTGGCCGGCCACGGGCGGGACCGCGTCGACCAGTGCGAGGGCCTGGGTGACGTCGGGGACGTTGCCGCCGGTCGTGATGACCTTCAGTGGCGTTCCGCTGCCGTCGCAGATCAGGTGGTGCTTGCTGCCCGACTTGCCGCGATCGACCGGCGACGGGCCAACCCCGGCGCCCCCCTTTTCGTGCGTACGTGGGAGGCGTCCACGCAGGCGCGCGTCCAGTCGATCTGCCGGGCGGCGTTCAGTTCGGCGAGCAGTATCCGGTGGACCTGGTCGAAGCCCCCGGCCTCCGTCCACCGGCACAGGCGCCGCCAGCACGTCTGCCCGGAGCCGAAGCCCAGCTCCGGTGGGAGCTGCTGCCAGGTGATGCCGGTGAACAGCACGAACAGCACTCCCTGCAGGCACAGCCGGTCGTCCACCGGCCGGGGCCCCGGCGAGCGTTCCGGCCATGGCGGCAGCACCGGCTCGATCAGCGCCCACAACTCGTCATCGACCATCCAGGGAGCACTCACGCCCCACCAACGGACGAATCGTCACACCGGACACGGCCCACCAGCCCGTATCCACGAGATCGTGTTACGAGCTCTTATGGTCGCGCCGCTTTGGTGACGACATGCCGATAGATGGACAACGCCCCTCCTTCGATCGGAGGATCGACTGTCCGTCTCGCCCACACCTGTGCCGTGAAGTCCGTCTGGTTTGAAGAAGTCATAGAAACGCCGGCCTGACAGCGGAACGGGATCCTCCGCCACATCGGTGCTGACGCTGGGCCATGACCGAGCGCAAGCCGTACCCGAGCGATCTGTCCGACGCCCGATGGGCCCTGATCGAGCCGGTTCTGACGGCATGGAGAAAGGCCCGGCTTGACCGTCAGCCAACCGGCCAACCGGCCAAGGTCGAACTGCGCGACGTGTTCAACGCGATCCTCTACGTCAACCGCACCGGAATCCCCTGGAAGTACCTCCCGCACGACTTCCCCGACCACGGCACCGTCTAAACCTACTACGCCGCCCGGCGCGACGAGGGGCCCAACTCAACTACGACCTCACCGGATTGGCCCGGGTGAAGGAAGGGCGCACGCCCGAGCCGACCGCCTCGGTGATCGACACCCAGAGCATGAGAACCTCCACCAACGTGCCCTGGCCAGCAGGGAACCGACGCCGCAAAGAAAATCGTCGGTCGCAAGCGAGGCGTCCTCACCGAATCAGCCGACCGCGGTGCAGGTGGCGTGAATGCCTGCTCATCATTTCCGTGCGACACGTGCGGAAAGTAGATTTCGGCGCAACGAAAGAGGTCATTATCCGCTACCCGCAGGTTCAGGTTCTACGTCACGCCGGGGATGAGGACTTTGACCCCTGTGGCCTCACTCGGCTAGCAGGGACCGTGGCCTCCGTCACTTCGCCCGACTCGCATCCGTCGGACGGACCGGGCGGACGCCTGCGAATCCGCGGCGGCCGGAATGGAGCCGTTTCGGCGGACAGAGCACTGACAGCCTGCCGCGCTGCCCAGGGGCGCTCGCGGGTCACGATCACTCGTCGTCGTGGTGCAGTCGCGGCTGCGCCGGTGCTGGTGCTGGTGCTGGTGCTGGTGACACGGCAACCTCGGGTCGCGAGCCCCGGGCGGGAGGCGTCAAGACCTCTGGGCGCAGTCGCCGAAACAGCAGATGGCGCTACGTGGAGTCAATTGCTCGAAAAACGCCGAATTGTACCGCTGCCTGGACACGGGCGCCACTGGGGATGTTCTGGCGCGGGAGGTCGACTAGCCTGACCCCGCGCCGCAAATCCAGGTCCACGTCCGAACGGGGATGACGGTGCGCCGGCGGGCCTGCAACCCATTCCCGGAGACGAAGCACCATGTACAGATCAGTACTAATGAGCAACCCCTCGTCTGCCTCCCACGAGCTCAGCCTGGGAGAAGCGATTGTGCTGACCGCCTTCTGGCATCCGGTGCGCGGCCACGTTGAGTGTCCGGGAGCCAGGCTGCTGGCCGGTACTCTGGCCCGCGCCGGCCTACGGACTCACCTTCGAGAGATCGTCGACCGTGAAACCGTCGAGGCCGCGAGCGTCAGCGGGTCGGCCGTTTCGTTCACCGTGGACGGTGGTACGCCGGTGGGGCTCGGCGCGGTTGCGTCCAACGCTGACGCGGAGGCTGCGGAAGTGATCCGGCGTTGTGTCGGCGAATGGACGGCGGTCCTGCGCACGCGCCTGCTACTGGCAAGCACCTACCCCGCGCACTGCGGCGGGGTCGAGAGGTTCGTCGAGGCCTTCGATGCTCTTTCACCTGCCGCGGCTTCGCCTCTGTACGCGGTCGGCGTTGCCGGATGCGGGCAGGCAGTGGCGGACCGGATCACCGCAGGAGGAGGTCGGCTCAGCCTCGACCTGCCAGCCATGGAGGCGGGCGCGACGTTGGTGATCGGTCCGGCCGGAGCACCCGAGCGCTTTCACCAGGAGGCCGCAGCGCGCGGAGTGGCGATGGTCGACGCGACCTGCACCCTGGTGGCAGCGGCCCGCTCGGAAACGTCGAGGATCTCGGCACTCGGAGAACAAGTGGTGCTGACCGGCCGGCAGGACGCCGCAGCCACGCCTTGCCTGGCGGAGGCGGCCGGCGCGGACGCGAGCCTGGCCGAGGGCGTCCTCGCGGCGCGCCGCACGCTCGTCGCCGACCCGGAACATGTCGGGGTGGTCGCGATCCCGGGTCAGGCCGTCGGGGAAGCCCTGGCGACCGCGCAGGTACTGCGGGAACGTTTCGGCCATGTCATTCCGCAACGGCCGTCGAGCCTGTGCTTCGCTGCCGACGACCGGCGTGACACCGTACGAGCGCTTGCCGCGTGCGCCGAGCTGGTCCTGGTCGCCGCGGCGTCGCCGCGCGATCCGGACGCGTCGCAGGTCGCGCGCTGGGCGACGGACGCGGGTGCGCAGACCCGGGTTGTGGAAAGGGTCGAGGATATCGAGGCCGGATGGCTGGCCAAGGCATCGGCGGTCGCGGTGGCCGAGACCGTGAATGCCCCTGATGGCCTTGCAACGGAGCTGTTGACGGCGCTGCGTGGACTGGGCCCGAACCGCCTCGTGAGGCGCTCCACCGTCACAGTCCTCGAGCCGGACGGGCCGCCGGGGTCGCTACCGTACCAGCTTCGGACTCACGGCAGTTGAGGCATCGAGACTGGTGGTCCGCGGCGATCGTGGCCGAGCACTTGTCGAGGGCCGGTCGTGGACTCGTCCACCTCGTCGGCGCCTTACTGGGAAAGCCCTCCGGTCCCAGGTCCGGTGGGCGGCTTCCGCGTGGTGCGGTGTGTGGCCTGGGGCTGGGTCGGGATGCCGAGCCCGGCGGCTCTGGCGAGCAGTGCTCTCGCGGGCGGGTGGGAGGCGTAGCGGGACAGGTGTGAGGTCATCGCGGCCGTGGCGGCCCCCAATCGCCCCGAGCCCAGTAGGGGGTAGTCGTCGAGCAGGGAATGCCAGGTGGCACATGCCCGGTCGAGGTGCCCCACGGAGATGAGGAGTTCGGCCGTCTTTGCCGTCGTGATGGCTCTGGCTCTTCGCTCCGGGGTCGGGCGGTTGTTGATCGACTGGGTGAACGCGGCTATGGCTCCGGGTATGTCGCCCAGGGCGGTGAGGACTTCGGCCTCCTGGTGCGAGTAGGCGGCCCAGCCGTAGTACGAGGCCCCGGCGGTCGGCTCGGGCGCACGGTCGAGGAGTCGACGGGCCTGCGCGAGGTGCTCGTAGGCCCGCCGGCGATCTCCGTAGTCGGCCGTGGCCACTGCCTGCTGGGCTATGACGTACGCGGCCTCGCGGGCCGGCAGCACCGCGCCGTACCGGGCTGCCTCATCGGCCAGGTCCCGGGCATGGCGGTGGTGCCCGAGGTAGTGCGCCTGGACGCTCATGGCACGTAGCGCCCTTGCTCGGACCTCTCGGTCGGCGGCTTCTTCGGCAAGTTCGACAGCTGTCCGGTAGTAGGCCTGTGCCATGCCGTGCGACTGTCCGTCGAACCAGGTGAATCCGGCCAGCAGGGACAGTTGCGCGGTGGTGACCAGCAGTTGGCGGTGGAGGCGCGAGGGCCCGGGAGCACGCAGCCAGACGGGCGCGATGGTTCCCAGAAAGCCGGTCAGGGCCGGTCTGACGAGACTTCCGCCCAGGGTCTCCTCCGAGGCGTGCATCGCGGTCAGCAGATCCTCGGCCAGCCGAATGCGGTGTGCGTCGAGTTGTGCGTCCCCCATGGTTGCCCGTACGCCCCCCTCATCGGAGGGCACGGTCTCCCACGAGGCCCGGAAGGCCGTCGGACGGATTGGAGCTCCGGCCGGGGTGAGGACGTAGACGGGTGTCGAGCCTCGGCGCCCGTCACCCGAGCGGCCCAGCTGCGTCAGGAGGTCCGCTGGACCCGGCGACTCGCCCTCGTGGGCAGCCGTACGCGTCGTCGCACGAATGAGCCGCGTGTCCTGGTTCGTGATGGTGCGTCCGAGAGCTCGGGACAGCACCTCGCCCACGAGCTCCGGAACCGGCGCCAGAGGGCAGGAGCCGGCGAGCCAGTGGGCGGCGGCGGTCCGGTCGTACTGCAGCTCCAGCCCGGCTTCCGACCCGGCCTTGTTCACTGCACGGGTCAGGTCGTCCCCGCTCATTCCTGCCTCTTCGAGCAGGGTCCGCAGATGATGGTTTGGTCGACGTGATCGCGTCATTTTGATCTCGCTACCTTCGGGCTCATCCGTCGCACGCGCCGCACGAGGAGAGGTACGTGAGGTGGGTCGGCTCTACCGGCCGGGTCCGCGTCGGCGGCGACCTGCGCTGTCGCTGGCCGCGCTTGCCGGTTCCGGGAGCGTCGGCCACCGACGGTACGGCAGCTGGACTCACATCCGCCAGTCCACCGGCTCCCCCGACTTCTCGTTCCCACCCGCCACATGGCCGTCCCCGCGTGTCCTGGGGGTAGTGGGACGGATGTGGCGCGATGGGCGTGCACAAGCGACCGTCGTGCAACATGCCCGCAGGCTACGGACCTTCCGAACGGTGGACCGGCAGCCGTCCAATGGACTCAGCGAACTGGGCAACCGGCGCGAGTGGCAGGACTTCCCTCCGCTCGACGGACGGCACCCGTCCACCGTGGCCTGACCGGTTCCCTCTGCTGAGCCGAGGCGAGCGCGACTGCACCGACAGCCTGCGCGCTGCCACCCGTTCGGACATGAGGGCGCAGCCGTGGGCATCGCGGGTCTGACAGAGGAGTTGGTCATGGTCGATGAGGCGGACGACGTCGGTCCGGGGCAGCTGGTGGCGCTGGCGGGAAGTCCTCCCGGGCTCGGGAAGGTGTATCGGCTGCCGGGCGACGCGGTGCCGGATCTGTCGCGCTTCACGGTGACGTACTACGGGCAGCACCTGCACTTCGAGCGGACCACCCAGGTCGAGACGGTCGAGGGCCAGGACTTGCCGGTGTTCCAGTGGACCTACAGCACGGCGATCGCCGAATAGAGGAGCAGCCATGTCGGCATCGAACGCAGAACCCATCGCCGTCATCGGCGTCGGCTGCCGGTTCCCCGGCGGTGTGGACTCCGCCGCCGGCCTGTGGCGGCTCGTGGCCGCCGGTCGCCGCACCGCAGGCCCGGTGCCTGCGAGCCGGTGGGACGCGGCGCGACTGGCGGCCTTCCATGATCCGGATGACGCGGCCAGAGCCGGGGTGGGCTGCTTCGTGGACGGTGACATCTGGGCGTGGGACCCGGTGGCGCTCTCGGTGGCGTCGGCCGAGCAGCGGTGGGTGGACCCGCAGTTCCGGCTGCTGGCGGAGGTGGCGTGGGAGGCGGTGGAGCACGCGGGTCTCCCGCTCGCCCGGCTGCGCGGCTCGCGCACGGGGGTGTATGTGGGGACGTATGCACCGGACAACCTCTTCCGGGAAGCCCGGCCTGTCGAGGATGCGCCGAACAGCCCCTACCTGTTCGGGAATTTCACGGCGGGGGCGGCCGGCCGGGTGGCGTTCGCGATGGATCTGCGCGGGCCGGTGATGGTGGTCAGCACCCACTGTTCGTCCGGGCTGGTGGCAGTGGACGCCGCGTGCGGCGCGCTGACGTTGGGCGAGTGCGACACGGCCCTGGCGGGTGCGGTGCTGCTGATGGTCTCGCCGGAGACGCAGTACTACGAGGCCCCGCTGCTGCTGTCACGGCGCGGCGCGTGCCACGCCTTCGACGCCCGGGCCGACGGGTACGTGCGCGGTGAGGGTGCCGGGATGCTGGTCCTCAAGCGTCTGGCGGACGCCCGCCGGGACGGGGACCGGGTGCTGGCGGTGATCCGGGGCAGCGCGGTCAACAACGACGGGCAGGCCAGCCGGCTGACCGCGCCGTCCACCGTGATGCAGCAGCAGCTCTTCCGGGAGGCCGCGGAGAAGGCCGGCATCGACCCGGCCGAGGTGGGACTGGTGGAGGCCCACGGTCCGGGGACCGCGGTCGGCGACCCCATCGAGTACACCTCCATCGATGCCGTCTACGGCCAGGGCAGAGGCCGTTGTGCGCTGGGGTCGGTGAAGACCAACATCGGGCACTCGGAGCCGGTCTCGGGCGTCGCCGGAACCATCAAGGCGATCGAGTGCCTTCGACGGGGACAGATTCCGCCCAACCTCAACTTCGAACGATGGAACCCCTCGATCCTGCGTGACGGGCGGTCCCGGCTGTTCGTGCCGACCGAAATGACCCCTTGGCCGGTCGACGGAGGTACCCGCTTGGCCGCCGTGTGCTCGTACGGCGTGACCGGCACCAACGCCCATCTGGTGCTCGCGGCGGCCCCCGAGCCGACCCGCCCCCGCCCCGCAAGGCGTGACTCGTCCTCGGTGCCGGTCGAGGAGTCGTTCCTGCTCACGGTATCGGGCAGTTCGCCGCAGTCCCTCTCCCTGACAGCTTCCCGACTGGCCGACTGGTCACAGGGCGAGGGTGCCGACACCAGCCTGCTGGATGTCGCACACACCCTCGCCATGCGCCGCTCCGCAGCGGATCACCGGCTGACCATCGTCGCCCGCAGTCACGCCGAACTGGCCACACGGGCCCGCACGTTCGCCGCCGGCGCGGAGAGCGACGGCGTCGTCTCAGGTGTACCCGTACTGCCGCCTTCACATGGTGGGCCGGTGTTCGTGTTCACCGGCCAGGGCTCGCAGCGGCCGGGGATGTGCCAGGGCATGCTGCGCAGCGAGCCGGTCTTCCGAGCCGTGATCGAGGAGCTCGAACCCCTGATCCGCCGGGAGGCGGGATTCTCCGTACGCGAGATGATCGCCCGGCCGGAGGCTCTGGTCGGATTGGCGCGCATCCAGCCCACACTCTTCGCCGTTCAGGTGGCCCTCGCGGCGGTGTGGCGGTCCTGGGGCATCGAACCGGCTGCGGTGATCGGCCAGTCCCTGGGCGAGGTCGCGGCGATGGTGGTCGCAGGCGGCCTGAGCGCGGCGGACGGGGTGACGGTCATCTGTCGCCGCTCCGCTCTGCTGGCGACCATCTTCGGCGGGGGGATGGCCTCGGTCATGCTCGGCGCGGACCAGGTGCAGGCCGCCATCGACGAAGCCGGCGCCGATGGAGTGTCACTCGGAGTACTCACCTCACCCGGTAGCACCGTGGTCTCCGGCGACGCCGCCCAGATAGCTGCCCTGGCCGGGCGATGGGAGGCCGACGGCGTCGTGGTCAGGGTGATTGACGTGGACGTCGCTTCGCACTCGCCCGAGGTCGACCCGATCCTGGACGAGCTCCGCGCCAAGCTCGCGGCCCTTCCCACCGCACGGCCGGTCATCCCGTTCTACTCCACCGTCACCACCGACCCGCGTGAGCCCGAGACGCTGGACGGGGAGTACTGGGTGCGCAACCAGCGTCAGACCGTTCGCTTCCATGCCGCCGTCTCCGCAGCGCTGGCCGACGGGCACCGGCTGTTCATCGAGTGCACCGCCCACCCTCTGGCGGTCCGTCCGATCCTGGACACCGCCCGCCACGACGGCGTCCACGACGCGGTCGCGGTCGGCAGTCTGCGGCAGGGCAGCGACGACCAGGACGCGTTCCTGACCCATCTCGGCCAGCTTCACGCGGCCGGTTACGACGGTATCGACTTCTCCTCCCGCTACGGCGACGGCCAACTCGTCGACGTGCCGGGCACCGCCTGGCACCGCACCCGCCACGGCGGCGACGCCGCCCCTTACCGGCTGGTCGCGCCCCACCTGGTCGGCGCCGACCAGCATCCGCTGCTCGGCGGTTTCGTCCAGGACCCGGACCACCCCGAGCGGTTCCTGTGGCAGACCCCGATCAGTCCCGCCCGGCTGCCCTGGCTGGGCGACCACAGGGTGGCGGGCGTGCCAGTACTGCCTGGCACCGGCATGGTCGAGATGATGCTCGCCGCCGCAGCCCGCATCTTCGCCACCGACCGCGTCAGCGCCCGCGACGTAACGGTGATGAGCCCGCTGATTCTGGACCCCGAGCCCCTGGTCACCACCCGTCTCGTCCGCGACGGTGACACCGCCGTCGTCGAGATCGTGTCCGCCGGTGACGGCGGCGTCGCGGTCCACGCGCGCGGTACGGTACGCCCGCTGCCCGAGGACGAGTACCACGAGGCGCTTACCCCCGCCGCAATCGATGCCGATAGCTGGCAGGAGCGCGAAGTTGCCGCGCTGCACCGGACATTCAGGGAGAAGCACGATGTCCTCCACGGCCCGGCCTTCACCGCGATCGACCGTATTCACGTGCACCCTGCCGAAGACTTGGCCGTTTCCTGGCTGCACACGCACGAGGCCGCGCGGGTCTCCGCCTGGCCGATGTCCCTCCACCCTGCCCTCGCCGACCAGGTGGTCCAGACCGCGGTCGCAGCCTGGCTCGCCCACTACCCCCTGACGCCCGGCCCGGTGGTCGTCGCCGGATTCGAGGAAGTACGGGTATACGGCCCAACCACCCACACCCGCAGAGCCTCCGTCCGCCTGCACCAGGCTGATGATCTGGGCTGCACGGCCTCCGCCCAGTTGGCTGCCGTCGACGGTACCGTGGTCGCCGAAGTCCGCGGCCTGCGCGTCAGCAACATCACTTCTCCGGGTGAGCGGTTCACTGCCCGGCTCTCCCACCAAGAGTGGGTGCCGAACTCCGCGCCAGGGAACCGGCCGCGCGCCACCGACGGTACCTGGGTCGTGCTCGACGCCCAGGACACCGCCTGGCCCAGTCAACTCGCTCGGCAACTCGACTCGCACACGGCAGGTTGTCACTTGTTGCCCCTGTCCACCGTCCTTGACGACCCGACCGCGCTGCCCCCGTGCAGAGGTGTTGTCCTTGCACTGAGCGACGAGCGGCTCGGCGAGGAGTCTGCCGTCGCCACCCGCGAATTGGTCTCCCTCACCCTCGCCCTTGTTCGCCGGCTCTCCCAGTGGGAGCACCCGCCCCGACTGTGGGCCCTCAGCCGCGCAGGCAGGACTCCACTCACCTCGGCCACCGTGCGCGGACTCTTCAGGACGCTGGCGTACGAGCACCCCGAACTATGCGCGAGCATCCTGGAGTTCACAGCTGAGACGACATCGCACGCGGACATCGTGGCCGAACTGCTCGACGACCGGCAGTCTCTCACCGAGACCGCGCTGCTGCCGCACGGGCGTCATACCGCCCACGTGCTCGCCGGGCCGGACACCATCGCTCACACCGGCTCATCACTGGTACACCCCGAAGCGGCCTACCTCGTGACCGGCGGCCTGGGCGGCCTGGGCCTGCTCACCGTCGAATGGCTCGCCCGGCTCGGTGCGGGCCGCGTCATCATCGTCAGCCGCTCCCGGGCCACGCCCGAGACCGATGCCAGGCTGCACGCCCTGCGCAAGGCGGGTAGCGGGATCAGCCTCGTCCGCGGTGACATCGCCGATCCGGCCGTAGCAGCACACGCGGTCGCGGCGGCGGGCGACGACGGCCGGACACTGCGCGGCGTAATCCACGCAGCCGGAGTCGTCGAGGACGCCACCGTTGCCAACCTCGACGACCGGCTTCTGCAACGGGTATGGCGTGGAAAGGCCGAAGGAGCGTGGGCCCTTCATCAGGCCACCGAGGCCAGTGACCTCGACCTCTTCGTCGTCTACTCCTCCGTCGCCTCCCTGGTCGGCTCGCCCGGCCAGGCCGCCTATACCGCCGCCAACGCCTTCCTCGACGGCCTGGTGGCCCACCGCCTGCACCACGGCCGGCCCGCCACCGGCATCCAGTGGGGCGCCTGGAGCGAGGTCGGTCGCGGCCAGCACCTCGCGCAGCGCGGCTTCCTCACCATCACCCCCGGCGACGGGATCGGTGCCCTGGAACGCATCCTGGACAGTGGCTACCACCAGGTCGCCTACTCCCCCCTCGACATCGGTCAGTGGACCGCCCCCTACCCGGCCGTCCGCACCAGCACGCTGCTGGCCCCGCTGCTGGCCGACGACGAGATGCCGGATGAGACCGTCACCGTGCGCGAAACGTTGCTCGCCGCAGCCAGCCTGGACAAACGCCGAGAGCTGCTCCAGACCTTCATCATCAGCTGCATCCGTGAGCTCCTCGGCGGTACCACCCGCCACATCGGCCCGCACACCAGCATGGTCATTCTCGGCCTCGACTCCCTCGGCGCGGTCCAGCTCCAGCTACGCCTGCAACGAGCTCTGCGCACCGAGATGAAGCTCGGCGTCATCTGGGTCAAGCCCAGCGCGGCAAGCCTGGCCGACTGGCTGCTGGAACACCTCGGCCTGCACAGCGACAAACCCACCCTCGAAGCAGAGGAAACGGTATGAGCACCAAGGAGAGCAACAGCCCTCTCGTTAGCGCCGAAGCTTCGGCCGGCCGGACAACGTGGACAACACCCATCGTGGTCTGGGCGCTGGTCGGCACACTCTTCCTCGCGCTGATCGCCTGGGTTCTGGGCCGCTACGTCGCCGGCGGCGCACTTCACCCCGTCGCTTCCCTCCCCTACCGCATCTCACCTGCCCGTTCCGTCGCCATCTGGGCATGGCAGGGGATCGTCGTCGTCGTAGCAGCCGGCATCATCGCGCGGTTGATCCGCCAATGCCGCAGGGAAGGAAAGATCACCTTCGATATGGCGTTCTACATCGCCATGTTGATCGCTTCGTCGCTCGGCCCTGGCCTCAACTACTCGGGCCGGGCCCTCGTGACGAGCCATTCCGCGGTCAACCTCAGCAGCTGGGGCTCCTTCATCCCCGGTTGGCATGGAGGTGAGGCCCAGCAGCAGCCCCTCGTCCTGCTCTCCGCGGACGGCCTGGCCTGGGGGCTGATGATCTTCTGGGTCTGGGGTGGACGCTGGCTCCTGGACCGGATCTGCCCCCCGGAGCGACACTGGCGGCCGGTCACCCTGGCTGCCGTCGCGCTGATTGTCCTCACCGTGCTGGACATCGTGTTCGAGCAGGTGTGGATCCTGACCGGCGCCTGGGCGTACGCCGCCAGGGCATTGCCCGGGCCCGTCCTGTTCGCAGGCCACTGGTACCAACTGCCGCTGCTCGACGGGCTTCTGCTGGGTGTGTGGTCGGCTGTCTTCGTCCTCATGGATAGGTTCGCGCGCGACCGCGGCACCGAAGTCGCCGTCTTCCGCGGGAGCGACCAGCTCCCCACCCGAGCCCGTCCCTATGTGCGCATCCTCGCCGTCACCGGCCTGTCCTGCCTGGCATCCATTGCCTGGATGATCGCCTTCGCGATCGCCTTCACCCCAGCCTCCGGCCAGCTGAACCCCGACCTGCCCAGCTATCTCCTCCCGCACTGAGCGAGGTTGCCCGGCCCACCGAACAATCCCCGTTCCTTCTCCCTGATCACACCTCGGGAGTGCGCCTTCCGAGGCAAGGAGGGTATCGCCGTGACCATGACCGTGCATCAGGCGGGCCTGATACTGGCCGACCCCGCCGCATACACCGCCGAACCTCTGCTGTACGAAGCGTTGGCGCTCCTGCGCGACCAGTCCCCGGTGCACTGGTGCACGCCACCGCACTACCGGCCGTTCTGGGCCATCACCAGGAACGCCGACATCCGGGAGATCGAGCACAACCACGCCGTGTTCATCAACGGCCCCCGCGCGATGCTGATGTCCGCCGCGCGCGATCGCACCACCGTGTGGGCCCGACGCCTGATCGGACTGAATCTCATGGTCCAGATGGACGGCCCACACCATCTGGCCATGCGCAAGATCAGCACCGACTGGTTCCGCCCGAAGGTGATGCGACAGCTCCAGGAGCGGATTGACGAACTCGCCGAGCACCACGTCACCGACCTCCTGCAAACCGCTGGGAGCTGCGACTTCGCCCAGCACCCAGCCGCCCGCTACCCGCTGGCCACGTTGCTGTCCCTGCTCGGACTGCCCGACCGCGACCTCGCCCGACTGCAGTCCCTCACCCAGCAGCTGCTCGGCACCGACGACCCGGAACTCCAGCTCAACTCCGGCCCGTTCGCGCAGCCCATCGTCCTGTTCCGCCTGTTCAGGTACTTCCGCGAAGTCGCCAGAGCGCGCCGCGCCCACCCCACCGACGACTTGGCCTCAGCCATCGCCAACGCTCGCATCGACGGCAAGCACCTGTCCTGGGGAGACACTCTGTCCTACTACGCCGTGATCGCCACCGGCGGTCACGACACCACCTCGGCCAGTATCGCCGGCGGTCTCCTGGCCCTCGCCCGCAATCCCGACCAGTTCCACCTCCTCAAGCGCGAACCCGCCCTGCTGGCGCGCGCAGCCCAGGAGATGATCCGCTTCACCACCCCGTTCAAGGGATTCATGCGGACCGCAACCCGCGACTACGACCTGCACGGCACCACCATCCGCCAAGGCGACGCGGTCTTCCTCTCCTACCCTTCCGCCAACCGCGACGACACCGTCTTCGACCACCCCGACACCTTCGACGTCACCCGAACCCCCAATCCCCACCTGGCCTTCGGCCACGGGGTCCACGGCTGCCTCGGCGTGGCTCTGGCCCAGATGGAAATCTGTGCCTTCTTCGCCGAACTCATCCCCAGAGTCGACGCCATCACGCTCGACGGAGACCCCCGACTGATCGCCACCACGTTCACCGGGGGCTTCAAACACCTGCCGCTGCGCTTCACGCTCACGCAGGAGCCCGCGTCCAACGTGCGCTGAGCATTTCCAGAGGCTTTCCGCGCACCCGAACGGAAGCATCCATGTTGCCCGGGAGGCAGCGGGAAACAAAGCTGCTGAGGATGGGTACCGCCTCGGACTCGGAGTCGCTCGTGGTCGGAATCCGCACTGCCTTCCGATCCCCCGCACTTCCGGCGTGCGTGGTGCTCCTCGCCGCGCTCGTGGCTCCTGCGGCACACGCCGACGTGGCGCCGGTCAGCCTCAGGATGACGAACGTCTACGCCAACCCTGAGAGCGGCAACGGCATTGCCGCGCTGACGCTGAACTGCGTCCAGGGGCAGGACTATCTGGTCGCCGGAACAATCGAGGGCACCGTCGACCTCAGAGGGCGTTCGAAGGAACGGCTGCGGCCGTGCTTGCCGGTGGGCTCGGGATGCCGCCCACCGGTCGTCGTGACTGCTGACGAATCGAGGGCGACAGTCCGCCCGCCGTGGCCCCGGCAGTCGATCAGTTGCCGGGGCCACTCGCCTGTTCCGAACTCCGAACTGCACGCCCTGCCCTCGGATCGACAGGACCGCGGCTGCTCAGCCCCGGTTGGCGGTGATCCAATCCAGGTAGTGGGCGATGTCGGTGTAGACACCCGGGGAGCCCGCCTGGGCACAGCCCCTGCCCCAGGAGACCAGGCCGCGAAGGATGCCGTCGGTCTGTGCCGGGCCGCCGCCGTCGCCCTGGCAAGCGTCCTTGCCACCTCCGGCTACCCCGGCGCAGAACATCGTCGTGCTGTCGTAGACGGGTGTCTCGACCAAATCGCCCAGGAGGGTCGGTGTGCCACGGTCCCAGCGGTTCAGGAGTCCGACGTCGAGTCCGCCGTAGGCGCTCTGGCACGCCTGAGGGCTGGTCACCGCGACTTTGACGGACCTCAGCACCGCCGGCAGCGAGCCGCCCTGTGAGGTGGTTCCCCAGCCGCTGACGGTCAGTTCGGTACCGGCGGCCGGCGTCTGGTCCGAGGTGGGCAGTTGCGCCGCGGCGATGGTCGTGCCGTTCAGCGGGATGTCGGTGGCGAGCTTGAGGATCGCAATGTCGTTGGCAAGTGAGAGGGCGTTCCACTGCGGATGGGCCCGAACGGACCGGACCTTGGTGATCGTGCCGCCCGAGGCATGCCGCAGGCTGCCGGAGCGGACGTTGAGGACGCTCGCTGACCTGCCGGCCACGCACTGGGCCGAGGTGAGCACGGTGTTGCGGTCCAGGATGACCCCTCCGCAACGGTGAGAGGTGCTCTGGACGCTGACCTGGAAGGGCACGGCGCCGGCGGTAGCCTCCGGGCCGCCGATGACCGCGCCGGCCGGACTCGCCGCGGTCAAAGCGATCCCTAGGGCGGCGGTCGCGGCCAGTATCGCCGCACGGACCGATCGATTGATGATCACACTTTCCTCCGGGTTGGCGGCGGCCGGGCCGGGCGCCCCTGCGACGGACCGAACGACCTGGCGCTGCATCAAGTGTTGTGATCGTTAAGCCTTCCGGCACCCGACATGACCCGTCAAATCCGGGACGGAGTCTGTCGCGTCGGCCACCGTGCGGGCCGTCAGCGCCTTCCCTGCCGGCCTTGATGACCGGTTGACACTCCCGCACTCCCCCAGCACCCGTCATGGGCCGGCGCGCAAGCCGGCAGGCCGGCACCGCACCCCGCACACGGATTTCCGGTCGGCCGAACCGCCCCGCGCAGGTCGCAGGAAACACGGGTGCGGGGCGCGACGGCGGGTGGTGGGAAGCCGGGCATGGACGACCTGGCCTACGAGATCCGACGGCGCGAGGACGGCCGGGCGATCGGCGGCGCCGGCTTCCACGCCGCCCCCGACCCGCAGGGCGCCGTCACCGTCGGCTACGGGCTGGTGCCCGCGGCCAGGGGCCGCGGCTACGCCACGGAGACGCTGCGGGCCCCGCTGGAACCGGCCCGCGCCCACGGCGCGGCGCGCGTGCTCGCCGACACCGACCTCGACAACACCGCCTCCCAGCGCCTCATGGCCGCCGCCGGCATGCGCCCGATCGGCCGCGACGCGCGCCTGGCCTACTACGAGAGCACCTGGCCACCCGTCCCCCGCGTCCCCGGGACTCCGGCGCCCAGCACCCACGCCGGGTAGTGCTGCGCCGCCAGCGCGGGCGAGGGCGGACTGCCCGGGTACAGCGCACCCGCCGGGAAGAACGCCGCCCGGCAGCGCCGGCACCACCAGCCGCACCGCCACCGTTGCACCAGGTGCTGCCAGCGCGCGTGCTGGACCCGCAGCCGCTCCTCCTCCCGCCGCCGGCCCCGCCGCCGGGAGACGGTGCGCACCACCAGCGCCGCGGCCGTCAGCAGCGCCGGGCCGACCAGGCCGCCCAGCAGGTAGCCCGCGCGGTAGGCGTCGTCGTGACGGCCCGGGTCCGGATCCGGGTGCAGCATGCCGAGCACCCCCACCAGCAGCCACAGCGCCGCCAGCACCACCAGCACGGCCACCGCCGCAGTCTCCCGTACGGGCTCGGGCCCCGGCGCGGGCGGCGGGGCCAGGTGGGCGGCCGCCGGCGGATCCACGGCGGCCCCGGCCACGTCCTCCAAGGCCTCGGGCACGGGCAGGGCATGCTCCCCGGCGGCGCACCCCGGACATACGGCGCTCATCGAACGGTCCACTCCTCGCGGCGACTTGTGCACGAATGATCCGGCACGCAGTAGACCACGGGGAACTGACGTGGCGTCACCGAACGCGCACAACCGCCGGTGGCCCGGCAGCCCTCAGGACGGCGCCACCGCGCCCGGACCGTACGCCCCCAGGTAACCGTCCACCTGGGCACGCCGGTAGCCCCGGGGCACCACCGCGAACGCCGCAGCCGTCGGGCTCCGGTGCGCGCCCTGCGCCAGGTGGGCGTCCACCTGCGCCGGGTCGTAGCCGCGCCACGCCGTGGCGAACACCGGCACCGCGCCCGCCGCTGCCCGGTCGACCTGCGCGGGGTCGTAGCCGCGCCGCACGACGCGAAACCGCGGCCGACCCGCACCCCGCCCCGGCGCCGACGCCAGGTCCGCGTCCACCTCGGATCGCTCGTAGCCCCAGCGCGCCACATCGAACCCCCGCCGGGCGACCGCGTCCGCCGGCGCCGCAGCGGCGGCAGGAGCACCGGCACCGGCGGGGTGCGCGGCGGCCAGCGCGCGGTCGACCTGGGCCCGGTCGTAGCCGCGCCGGGCGATGGTGAATCGCGGGGCGTCCGGGCGCCGGGACGGTGCCAGGGCCACGTAGGCGTCCACCTCCGCACAGTCGTAGCCGCGCCGCACCACGTCGAAGCCGCTCCCGCCGCCCTCGGCCATCCGCCCCTCCCCCTGTCCCACCGGCCGACTGCCGCCTACCGTCCCGTCAGCATCGCACAGCCCCGCCCACCCGCTTCGGGCCCAGGACCACGGCCGGTGCCCGCAGCCCCGGGCAGGTGGCTGTCCGCTCCTCGGTCACCCCGCGTCGGGGGCGGGGTGCGGGCAGTAGGATCGGCAGCGTTGTCACTCATGCACCGCTGGTAGGAGGCTTTTCATGGCTCAGGTCACGCTCAAGGGGAACCCGGTCGAGATCGGCGGCGCGCTGCCCGCCGCCGGCACCCAGGCCCCCGCGTTCACGCTGGTCGGCGAGGGCCTCGCCGACACCTCGCTGCAGGACTTCGCCGGCCGCCGCAAGGTCCTCAACATCTTCCCCAGCATCGACACCCCCACCTGCGCGACCTCGGTCCGCACCTTCAACGCCAAGGCCGGCTCGCTCGACAACACCGTCGTGCTCTGCATCTCCGCCGACCTGCCGTTCGCCCAGGCCCGCTTCTGCGGCGCCGAGGGCCTCGACAACGTCAAGACCCTCTCCACCCTGCGCGGCCGCGACTTCCACGACACCTACGGCGTCGCCATCAACAACGGCCCGCTCGCCGGCCTCACCGCCCGCGCCGTCGTCGTCCTCGACGAGAACGACACCGTCCTGCACACCGAGCTCGTCGCCGAGATCGCCGAGGAGCCCAACTACGAGGCCGCCCTCGCCGCCCTGGTCTGACCCCCGCGCGCCCATGCGCGCCCCGGGCCCGCCCCGCACCGCCACCAACCGCGGTACGAGGCGGGCCCGGCCACACCCACACCAGCGAAGCGGCGACGCTCCCGAGCAAATGAGCAAACCAGGTGACCGCAGCCGCCGTCGTCTTACACAATGGCGCATGCTGACTGACCCGTGACCGCTGGGAGGCGCACGCAGAAGTCCCCGTCTCGGTCAGCGGGCTGGCGCCCTGCCTGTCGATGTTCGGAGTGTCAGCGGTCACCTGAATCCCCATGCTCCTCATGATCGGCGTCAGGTGTTCCCCACCCTCGTGGTCACCGGTGCTTGCGGCCCGGGCCGGGGCACCCGGGCTGTGACCGGATCCGGTGAGGAGTTCCGGGAAGGAGCTCTCGGGACCCCGGCGGCGCCGGTCAGATGACCGGTGGCCCGGCCTCGATGCGGCGGAGCACCGGGGGTAGGCGGTCCAGGTCGGGGCCGGTTTGGAGTTGCCGCTCGTCCCACCAGGTGGCGCCGGCGTCGAGCAGCGGGCCGATCACGTCCTTGGCCTTGGCCGGGTGGAGGGGTGTGGCGCCGCCGAGCACGAACTCGAAGGGGCGGTCGGCCCCGGCCGTACGGTGCTCGCGCACGTAGTCGACCAGCTCCCGTACCTCCGTCACGTCCGGCGGATGACCGTGCCGGGCCGTCTCGAAGAGCGGCACCGCGCCGTCCCAGCGTGCAGCCCGGCGCATGGGCGCGCGGCGCGGCCAGAAGCCGCCGATCCACACCGGCGGCCGGGGTTGCTGCACGGTGGCGGGCACCAGCGTCACGTCGCGGACCTCGTAGTGCCGGCCGTGGTGGTCCACCGGCTCGCCGGACCAGAAGCGGCCCAGCAACTCCAGCCCCTCGTCCAGCCGTTCGGCGAGGACGCGCGGCTCGGCGGGGTCGCCGAAGCTGCGGTACTCGTCCTCCATCGGGCCGCCCAGGCCTGCGGCGAAGATCGCCCGGCCGCCGCTGAGGTGGTCCAAGGTGGCCACCTGGCGGGCGAGTTGCTGCGGGCGGTAGCGAGGGACCGGGGTGAGCAGGGTGCCCAGTCGGATCCGCGAGGTGGCCAGCGCGGCGGCGGTCAGCAGCATCCAGGGGTCCCCGAAGGGACGGCCCTGGTGGCGTCGGTGCAGGACGTGGTCCCAGACGAAGAGCCCGTCCCAGCCGGCCTGTTCGGCGGCGGCCGCGACGGCCGCGACGTTACGGGGGTCGGCGAAGTCGCCGAAGTTGGGGATGTTGACGGAGAACCGCATCCCAGCAGGATGCGCGGCCGGCCGCGAAGTGGCAATCGAATGCGGATCGTTGGGTTCGGGCGGGTCAGGACGCCAGGGGGCCGCCCGGGGTGAGGGCGAGGTGGGTGAAGCGGGTGGCGATCAGGCGGTGGGCTTCGGGGGTCGGGTGGACGGCGTCGGGGTGGGGGTGGGTCTCGTGGTCGGGCTCGCCGTACAGGGCGCGGCCGTCGAGGTAGTGGAGGTGGGGGTCGCCGTCCGCGACCCGGGCTTCGACGATGCGGGCCAGTTCGTCGCGGACCACGGTGAGGGTGAGGCGGCCGGGGCCGGGTTCGCCGGTGGCCCGGAACCGGAGGGTGCCGGTGGTGAAGTCGGGGGCGAGGGGGCCGGGGGTGTGCTCCTGTACGGGGCAGAGGATCGGGGAGACGACGAGGAGGGGGGTGGTGGGGTGGCCGTCGCGGATGGTGTCGAGGAAGCCGTGGACGGCCGGGGTGAAGGCGCGCAGGCGCATCGCGTCGGCGTTGACCACGTTGATGCCGAGCTTGAGGCTGATCAGGTCGGCGGGGGTGTCACGGATGGCGCGGGCGGTGAAGGGGTCGAGCAGGGCGCTGCCGCCGAAGCCGAGGTTGGTGAGATCGAGGCCGGTGGCGAGGGCCGCGAGGGCGGGCCAGGTCCCGGTGGGGTGGGTGGCGTTGGAGCCCTGGCTGATGGAACTGCCGTGGTGCAGCCAGCGGTTGCGGGTTCCGGCGGGCACGGGGGTGAGGGGCGCGTCGGAGTCGAGGGCGATGAGTTCGGTGGTCTCGGTGTGCGGGAGCCAGATCTCGACGGTCTTGTCGTGGGCGGGCAGGCCGGTGAAGTGGGCGGTGCCGGGCGGGCCTTCGGTGAGGGTGCCGCGGCCGGTGGTGAGGTCGATGGTGCGCAGGTTGCCGCCGGGGACGGTCGCCTCGGCGGTCGGTCGGCCGTCGACGAGGAGGTCGTAGACGCCGTCGGGCAGGGCGGGCACGCCGGGATAGGCACGCTTGGTGGGGACGGTGTGGAGGGCCAGCGCGGTGGCGCGGGTGCGGAACGCGAGTCGGACGCCGGAGGGCTGGGACTGGGCCATCGCGAGCTGTTCGTCGGGGATCCGGCGGCGGGCGGCGGCGGGCAGTCGGTGCGGGATCAGGCCGCGACCGGTGTGTTCGACGTCGAGGTGGCCGTGCAGGAGGGCTTCGGTGACGGGCGTGGTGATCATGGCGCTTCTTCGTTTCTGCGGTGCGGAGTCTTCGGTGCGGAGGTTTCGACGTGGAGTGTTCGGCGTGGAGTCCTTCGAGGACGGGCGCAGGCCGGAGCACTGTGCGGAGGGTCGTCCCGGTGGCTGCCGCGTCATCCTATGAACAGTATGGGATTACCTAGGAAGCTTAGGCAAATGGAAAGCCAACGTAGGGATCGGCCCGCCGGGGCCGTCATCCGCAGGACGGGGCCGACCACCGGGTCACACTGGGCGCGGTACGTGCCGGAGATGATGTGACGGGTCGTCCTTTGAGGGACTCTTGAGCGGTCGAGCTGGCCCGAGCGGCCCGGATGCCGGATGATCGGCCCCGCCGGATCGGAGCTCCGGCACGAGCGGAACGGAAGCACGGGCGCAGGAGAGGCACGACCGAGCAGAGGGGCTGCGGGAATTGGAAACGGCACGCACACTCGTCCTGGTGGCGGCCACCGTCACCTGTGGACTGACCGCCGGGCTGTTCTACGCCTACGCGTGCTCGGTGATGCCGGCGCTCGCCCGGGTCGAGGACCGGACGTTCATCGAGGTCATGCAGCGCGTCAACGTGGCGATCCTGAACGGCTGGTTCCTGCTCGGCTTCGTCGGCGCCCTGCTCACCACGGCCGGCGCGGTCGCCCTGCACCTGCCCTCGGACGGTCACCGCGCGCTGCCCGCCACGATCGCCGCCCTGGTGCTGTACGCGGCGGCGATCGGGGTCACCCGTGCGGTCAACATCCCGCTGAACGACGCGTTGGAGAAGGCCGGGGCGCCGCAGCGGATCGCCGACCCGGCGGCGGTGCGCACCCGCTTCGAGGCACGCTGGGTGCGCTTCAACGTGCTGCGCGCACTGCTGTGCACGGCCGCACTGGGCTGTCTCTCCTGGGCACTGGTCCTCAACGGGCATCGCTGAACGGCCCGTTGATCCGGCCGGACTCCCGTGCGGCCCACCGGCGGGCGATGCGCCGGTGAGCCGCGCGGGAGACACGGCGGTACCCGTCCCTACGCGCCCGCGACCCTCCTCACGAGGGGCCGGCGCCGCGGCGCACGGGACGCCCCCGGGCCGCTCAGGTCCGCGACCGTGGCGATCCGGACCGGCGCGGCAGCCGGAACCGGCGCGGCCTCGCCCGATACGGACCCGACCGAAGCGGGCCGCTGGAGGGTGAGTTCGAAGTCCCGGTGCGCCTTGGCTGTCGGCGCCAGGGCGGGCGGCAGCTGGACCCGCCCGTCCTCGACCATCCGCCGCACGGCGGTGCGGCTGAGGCCGAGCCCGAGCATCAGCAGCCGCTCGACCCGGACCGGCACGGGCAGTTCGAAGCCGACCAGGACGGTGAGCGGCGTCGGGTCGTCGAGCAGGTGCAGGGGCGTCCGGACCTCCAGCTCCCAGGTGCCGGTCCAGTCGAGGCGGTAGTCGTTCCGGGCGGCGAGCGAGGCGCTCGTCGCCCACTCCCGGACCACGGCGGCGTCGTTGGTCTCGTAGGCCACCAGTCGGGCCGGGTCGAGCGAGGAGACGTGGGCGCGTTCGTGGACGGGCACCTTCGAGGTCCGGTCGCAGCCCGCGCAGCTCAGCAGCAGCCAGACGTCCAGCAGCTTTCCGCTGGCGTTGACCCGGATCTTCCCCGAGGGGCGGTGCCGGGTGCCGGGGCAGTCCGGGCAGGGGCGGACGATGGTGGGCAGGGCGGACTGACGCACGGCCCAGTGGGCCTTGCGGTCGGTATTCATGGTGGTGGTTGCTCTCAGGACTGTGCGGGAACGCCCCACGGACCCCGATCCCGCGCGGCCCCGACCGTGGCGGGCCGGAGCTGGGCAGGGCGGATCGCGGGCGCTCCCGGGATGACGGATGCACACGTGGGCGCGGGTCATCGCCTCGGTACCGAGCCGTCAGGCTCCGAGGTCGATCGCGCGACAGGGTTCGCTGGTGCTACGTGGCAGCCGTTAAAAGTCCATGCGGTGATCGTGGTCGAGGATCGGCCCGCGGGCAACTGGTTTTCCGGCGGGGCCCGGTCGGGCTGAACTGGGCCTGGTGGGGCTGAACCGGGCCCGGCCCCGGCCGGTCAGCAGAGGGTCGCGAAGCGGTACCCGCGCGCCTTGAGGGTGGACAGGATCGTCGGCAGGGCAGCCGCGGTCTGGCTGCGGTCCCCGCCGCCGTCGTGGAGCAGGATCACCGAACCGGGGCGGACGTTGTTCAACACCCGCGACCGGATCGCCGCCGTGCCCGGCCGGGACCAGTCGGCCGGGTCGACCGACCAGAGCACGACCTGCTCGCCGAGCGCCGCCGCCCGGGAGCGCACCGTGCCGTTGACCGCCCCGTACGGCGGGCGCAGGCATGTCGGGGTGTGCCCCGTCCGGGCGCGGATGGCCCGGTCGGTGTCGGCGACCTGGGCGTCGAAGGAGGAGCCGGAGAGCCGGCGCAGGTCCGGGTGCGACCAGGAGTGGTTCTGCACGCTGTGGCCCTGCCGGGCGACCTGGGCGGTGAGCGAGGGGTGTGCGGCGACGTTCTCGCCGAGCTCGAAGAAGGTCGCGCGGACTCCGTAGCGGTCGAGGATCGAGAGGATCCTCGGGGTGTGGGCGGGGCTGGGGCCGTCGTCGAAGGTGAGGTAGACGACCTTGGCGCCCGTGCCCCCCGTTGGCCCGGCCGCCGCCGCGGTGTCGGCCGGGACCGCGACCACCGCACCCGCCGCCAGCGCGGCGACGGCGAGCGCGCCGGCCACCGCCCGGGACCGTCCACCCGCCCGTCGTCCAACTCCGCTGCGCCCAAAGGCTCGTAAGGCCATGCCTGCCCCCTGGTGTCGGAACTTCCGGGTACCGACCAGTCTGCGCCGCCGACCCCCGGCACCGCGACCGGCCCGGGGGCGAAAGGGGGCGAAATCGGCCAGCCGGACGGCGGGTTGACCAGGAGCACACGCTGCCGGACGTACCGCCCGGACGCCCCCGGTGGGAGCCCGCCGCGGGCGTCGGGTCCGCTCCCCCGCGAGCGGCCGGGCTCAGCGCGCGCCGCGCCCGTGCAGGACGAGCGCCCGGCCGAGCGCCAGCAGCCCCGCCGTGCAGAGCGCGGTGCGGCACCCGTTGGCCGCGACCCACGTCCCCTCGAACCTCGCCCGCACCGCGGCGAGGTTCGAGGATCCGGGACGGGTCGCCGGCCGCCGCCAGGTCGTCGTTCAGCGGGATGTCGACGCCCATGGCGACCATCAGCGCCACCACGTACAGCAGGGCCGCCCCGGCCGCCCAGAACGCCGCCCGCCGCCGGCCGGCCCGGTGCTGGAGCCGGGCCGCGACACCCGTCGCGACGAAGGCACCGACGGGGCCCGGACAAGCCGGGGCCCACCTCCTCCGGCGTCCACCGGAGCACAGCCCGGCCGACCCGGTCCACCGCCCGTGACCCGCCCTCCAGCGATCCTTGAGCGAACCGGCGGACGCACACCGGAAGGACCGACCCGCACCGGAGCCGTGGCGAATAACCGTGGCGCGGCAGCGACGGCGGGCGCTATGCTCCCCGGCGATGAACACTTTCGCTGCTCTCGGATCGGAGGTCCCGTTCGCCACAGGTGAGTGCTGATGCTCACCCCCACCGCGAACGAGGATGACTCCCGCTTCTCCCTCTGGCGGCGCGTACGCGAGTACGCCGTGCCGCCCTCCATGATCGAAACCGCCACCGCGCGCCGACTCGCCGGTGACTGGGCCGGGGCCTGCGCCGCCGCCAACGTCGAGGTCGACTTCCGCCTGCGGGACGTCGCACGCACCCACGGGCACGCACTGGCCGAACGGGTACGCGAGGACCTGCGCCGTCTGGCGCCGGACCTGCTGCGCTGGCACCTGCCGCGCACCGCCCCCGCCGGACTGCTGCGCGCCGGGCTGACCGTGCCGCTCGCCCGCTATCCGGGCGAACGGCCGGTGCACCTCGTCGTCCGGACGCCGCCCGCCTGGGCGGAGTACGGGCAGCGGATCGGCCTGGCGCTCTGGGACGGTTCGGCTCCCGGCCCGGCCCCGCACCCCCATCCGCGCCCCAGCCGCCGGTACCGGCTCGACCTGCACCGGCACCTGTGGGACGCGGGCCGCAGCGGCGAGTTGACGGCGCGAGCCGGATCCCACCCGCCAACTGGGCCACCGCACAGCGGAGTCGGGCCGCACGGGCTGCGCCGCGCCGACCACCGCTGGGCCGCCGAGGCCGAGCTGCTGCTGCGCGCCGAGGGACTCCCGCCCGGGCCCGTCGCGGTCCGGCTCGGGCGCGGCGAGCGGCTGGTGCTCGGACCCGACGGCCGCACCGAAGCGGCGGTCGGGGATGTCCGGGCGCTGCCGCTGCTGCCCGACGCGGCGACCTGGGTACCGCCCGACCTCGACCTGCTGCACAGCGGCGAGCTCGACGCCGACCGGCTGCACCCACTGGTCGCGGCCGCGCTGGCGCCCGGCCACCGGCCCCGACAACAGGACCGACCGCCCGCCGGGCAACGGCTGGTGGAGTGCCGTGGCACCCGGCACCGGATCGCCGTGGTCGACGGGGTGCTGACCGCGCTCGACCACGACCCGGTGCAGCTGCGCCGCGAGGAGCTGCTGGCCGCGCTGTCCGGCACCCCGCTGCCCTGCCTGCGCGCCATCGACCAGGCGCACCGCGATCCGGCCGAACTGGCCGATGTGCGCGAGCGGTTGAACCACGGCGACACCGCCGGGGCGCTGGCCGTGGTGGAGGACCTGCTCGGCCGACAGGCGGCCCTGCGCGAGGGCTCCCTGCGGGACGAGCTCGCGGCGGCCGCCGAGCGCCGGATCGCCTACGGCCTCTACCGCTCCGGCCTGACCGTCGACGGGCGGGCCAGGGCCGAGGCCGGCTTCACCCCCTACGGGCTCTACCGGTTCCGCATGCCCGGCCACCTGCACGGCAGTTACCCGTTCCCACGCCCGCCGCGGATCGCCGCCACTCGCTGAACACCGCTCGGCCGCACGCGACCTGCGCACCCCGTACACCGCGTGCATCCCGTACACCGCGTGCATCCCGTGCATCCCGTGCATCCCGAACGACCCACTGACGTCCGACCTCCAAAGGTGATCACCCATGCCCATGCCCATGCCCATGACCCCGCCCACCCCCGCCCGGCTCGACGTCGCCCGTCAGCTCCTCGACCTGCTCGCCGACACCCGCACCGAACTCCGCCCGGACGACCAACTGGAGGCGCTCACCCTGGCGGTGGCCGCGGACCTGCCCGTACTGCTCTGGGGCGAGCCCGGCATCGGCAAGACCGCCGCCCTCACCCAGCTCGCCGAGGCCCTGGACCTGCCGCTGACCACCGTCATCGCCAGCGTCCACGAGCCCTCGGACTTCTCCGGCCTGCCGGTCGTCGGCGACGACCCCGCGCAGCAGGGCATCCCGCTGGCCCCGCCGGACTGGGCGGTGCGTCTGGTCCGGGCCGGGCACGGGCTGCTGTTCCTGGACGAGTTGTCCACCGCGCCGCCCGCCGTCCAGGCGGCGCTGCTCCGGCTGGTCCTGGAGCGGCGCATCGGTTCGCTCCGACTTCCGCCTGGCGTGAGGATCGTGGCGGCGGCGAACCCGCGCTCCTCGGCGGCCGACGGGTGGGAGCTGAGCGCGCCGCTGGCGAACCGGTTCGTCCACCTCCAGTGGGTGCACGACCACGAGGTGGTGGTGCGCGGTCTCGGCGGGGTGTGGCCGGTCGCCACCCTGCCGGAGCTCGATCCGGCGGAGCTCTCGGCCGCGGTCGGCTTCGCCCGCCGGGCGGTCTGCGAACTGCTCACGGTCAGGCCGGAGTTGGTGCACCGGCTGCCCACCAACGAGACCCGGCGCGGCGGCGCCTGGCCGTCCCCGCGCAGCTGGGACATGACGCTGCGGCTGATCGCCTTCGCCACCGCGGCGGGCTCCTCCCGGGAGGTGCTGTCACTGCTGGTCCGGGGCACGGTCGGGGACGGGCCGGGGCTGGAGCTGATGGCCGGCATGGACCGGATGGACCTGCCGGACCCCGAACTGCTGCTCGCCGACCCGGCCGCCGCCGCGCTGCCCGAACGCGGGGACCTGCGCCAGGTGGTGCTGGACGGAGTGGTGGCCGCGGTGCGCAACCGGCCGGAGCGGGCCCGCTGGGACGCCGCCTGGGCGCTGCTGGTACGGGCGATGGCGACCGGCGCGCCGGACGTGCTGGTCGTCCCGGCCACCACGCTGGCCTCGCTGCGCCGGGAGGACTGGGAGGTCCCGGCGGCGATCGAGCACCTCGCCTCGACGGTGGCGCTGTCCCGGCGGGCCGACCGCGCCGCCGTCCGGACCGCCGCCCGGACCGACGTGACGGCCGGCCGATGAGCACGAGCCGCACGCCGAAGGGCGGCACGCCGAAGGGCACCACGCCGAAGGACACCGGGTGGAACGCCCGGCCCGCCGCCACCCCGCTGGACGTCCGCAGGCGCGGCAAACCGCTCACCGCCCGCCCGCTGGTCGTCCCGGTGCCCCCACCACTGTCCGCACCGGGGCGGAAGCCGGTACCGGACCCGGCGGACGCGCGCCCACTGGACCGCGACAAGCTGTACGCCGCCCGGCTCCAGGCCGCCCGGGCCCGCCCCTACCTGGCGACCGCGCTGTTCGCCCTGCACCTGGTGGAGGACCGCCAGGTGCCGACCATGGCCGTGGACCGCCACTGGCGCTGCTACGCCTCCCCCGCCTTCGTCGACCGCACCCCGGTGGAGGACCTCGCCTCGATCTGGGTCCACGAGGTCTCGCACCTGCTGCGCGACCACCACGGGCGCAGCGACCGCCTGGCCCGCAGCCTCGGGCTGACCGAACCGGCGGACCGGCTGCGGATGAACATCGCCGCCGACTGCGAGATCAACGACGACGCCTTCGGCGACGGCCTGGTCACGCCTGCGGGCGCGCTGACGCCGGACCTCCTCGACCTGCCCGGGGGCGAGCTGATGGAGGACTACGTCCGCAGCTTCCGCTTCGACCTGCGCCGGCTGAACCTGGCCTGGCTGGACTGCGGCAGCGGCGCCGACGGCGTGGACCGCCCCTGGGAGCTGGGCCCGGACGGTGCCCACGGGCTGACCGCCCAGGAACAGGACGCGGTCCGCTTCCGGGTCGCCGAGGGCATCCGGGGCCGCCCGGGGAACGCCCCGGCGGGCTGGCGACGCTGGGCCGAGGAGGCGTTCCACCCGCCGCAGCCGTGGCGCCGACTGCTGGGCGCGGCACTGCGCTCGGCGGTGTCCGGGCCGGGCGCGGGCGGGGACTACAGCTACGGCCGGCCGGCCCGCCGCGCGGTCTCGCTGCCGGGCGTGGTGCTGCCGAGCCTGCGGCGGCGCCCGCCCCGGGTGTCGGTGGTGATCGACACCTCGGGGTCGGTCGCGGACCGGGAGCTGGGCAGCGCGCTGCTGGAGGTCGCGGCGATCGGCCGGGCGGTCGGCGGCCGGCACGACCTGGTCACCGTGCTGTCCTGCGACGCCGCCCTGCAGTCCGTCGGCGCGCTCTGCCGCGCGGCGGGCATCCCGCTGGTCGGCGGCGGCGGGACGGACCTGCGGACGGGCTTCGCGGCGGCGCTGCGGACCAGGCCGCAGCCGGACGTCGTCGTGGTGCTGACGGACGGGCAGACGCCCTGGCCGTCGGTCGCGCCCTCGTGCCGAACGGTGGTGGGCCGGTTCCGTCGCCAGGCCCGGTACGACGAGAACAACGGCGAGTACCGGCCGGCCGCACCGCCGAGCTGGGCTCGGGTGGTCGACATCGGCTGAGGGGCCCGACGAGAGGAGACCCCGTGCACGACGACGGGCCGACCACGACCCCGCTGCACAACCCGCCCGCAGCACAACCCGCCCGCAGCGCAACCCGGAGGAGGCCGTGGCAGCCGACGAGTCCGCCGTGCGGCGCCCGCACGAGTGGGCACAGCTGCGGGCGGTCACCCTCGGCGAGCCCTGGGCGGCGGAGCAGGTGCTCGCCGCCGCCGACCGGCTCCAGTTGCGCACCGCCGGGACGGCCCCCAGCGGCCCCGCGCTCGGCCTCCTGGCCGATCACGGACGCACCCGGCGGATCCGCGCCACGGCCACGGCCCGGCCGCACCGGCGCCGAGCCACCGCCCGGCGCCGAGCCACTGCCCGGCGGGGGGGCGCCCGGCCCCAGGTGGTCCGAGCCGTCGACCGGCACGGGGTGGTCAGTCCCAGGTGTTGAAGAGTGCCGCACCGAGGGTCGACGGCCGCCAGTACCGGATCTGCCGCCGCTCCGCGTCCGACAGCCCGGAGCTGTCGCACTCCGCGAAGGGGGACAGCAGCAACTCGCGCCCCAGCACGGCGAAGCCGGCCCCGGCAAGGGGGGTGTCGGCCCAGCCCGGGGCGTCCAGGAACTCGTCCGTGCAGCGGTACCGCCGGTCCGGAACGAAGGCGACCACGGGCCACTGGGCGTGGAACAGCAGGACGTGGTGGCCGGCCCGGTCGGTGAGCGTCGCGGTGTGGAAGCTCTGCGGGTACTCCCGCTCGACGAACTCACCGGCGCGGCCCCGCGCGCTGCGTGCCGCCGCGTGCCAGGCCGACCGGCAGGCGGCGGGGTCGGTCGACGGCAGCGGCGGATCGTCCTCGTCGCGGAGGCACGTCACCCCTCGTTCGAGGCGGAACGGGCCCACAGTGGTCAGCACGGTCGCCCTCCCTTCCCTCGACGGGCCAGCCGGGTTCCGGCGGATCCCGGCAGCTCAGAACCTCACACCCGTCGAACGGCGGCCGGCCCCCGGATCGGAGCTGGCCGACCGCCGCCCGGCGGGTGCCGTCAGCCCACCATGGCCGCCAGCACGCTGCGCCAGTCCTCCCCCGGCTCCGGCTGGAGCGCGGCCGCGAGGGTCTCCGCCCGGTAGTGCCACGGGCGCCGCAGTTCGGCGTCGGCGTCGGGGCGCAGGTCCAGGGTGCTGTCGGAGCCGAGCAGCCGGATCAGCTCGGTCCCGAACTCCGCCCAGGAGACGTGCCCGGTGATCGCGTTGACGATCCGGCCGGCGGCGGGGCCGTCGGGCAGGGCGCAGGCGGCGAGGGCGCGGGCGAGGGCGGCGGAGTGCACCCAGGCGGCGCCGTTCCACTCCTCCGGCTCGCCGTCGGCCGCGGCCGGCAGGGCGACCGGCCGACCGGCCAGGGCGGCCTGGTAGAGGTCGCCGGTGGAGCCCCAGCGGAGCTGGTCGCGCAGGCGGTGGTGCGGGCCCCAGACGATGGGGGCGCGCACCACGGTGGCCGGGCCGTGGCCGGTGGCCTCGGCGGTCTCGAACAGCATCCGCTCGCAGTCGAGCTTGGCCTGCCCGTAGGCGGTGACGGGCGCGCCGCTGGGGCCTCCCTCGGCGACCTCGGTGCCGGGCGGGCGCCCGTAGGCGTCGATGCTGCTGACGAAGACGAACGGGCCGCCGGACCAGCCGTCCAGCAGGGCGCGCATGGCGGCCGTGTCGACCTCGTGCTCGGTGAAGGTGCAGGCGGCGTGGATGACGGCGTCCACGCCCTTGACCGCGCGCTGGAGGCTGTCGAGGTCGGCGAGGTCGCCCTCGGCGATCTCGGCGCCGTGCAGGGCCGGCAGGTGGGCCGACTCCGGGCGGACCAGGACGCGGACCGGCCGCCCCTGGGCCATCAGTTCCTGGAGCACGGCGGCACCGACGCCGCCGGTGGCGCCGGTGAGCAGCACGGTGCCGGTGCGCGGCTCGGTGCTGTGGAGGCCGTCGACGCGGGTGAGGGCGGCGCGGCGCTCCTCCTCGCGGACCGCGAGCAGGGCGGCGAGGGCGCGCGGGGTGCGGTGCTCCAGGATGTCGAGGCCGGTGAGCGGCACCCCGACACGGGTGCGCAGGCGTTCGGCGAGCTGGACGGCGACCAGCGAGTGGCCGCCGAGGGCGAAGAAGTCGCCGTCGGCGGGCGGGACGCTGCCGAGCAGTTCGCCGAAGGCGGTGCGGACCAGGTCGAGCGGGCCGGTCGCCGCCGTGGCCAGGTCCGCCCCGGCCCGGGCGGCGGCACCGGCGGGAGCGGCGGCACCGGCAGGAGCCGCGGCACCGGCGCCGGGCAGCCGGCCGCGGTCGACGGCGCCGTCCGCGCCGCGCGGGATGCGGTCCATCAGGGTGACGGCCAGCGGGAGTTCGGCGGCGGGGACGGCGGCCCGGAGCCGGGCGCGCAGGTCGGTGCCGCTGGGGGTGACCGCGCCGCGCACCACCGCGTAGGCCAGCGGCGGCCCGTCGGCGGTCTCCACCACGGCCGCGTCGGCCACCCCGGGGTGGGCCGTCAGGGCCGCCAGCACCGGGTGCCGGTCGGCGCGGACCAGCGGTTCGCCGGGGAGTTCGGCGAGCGGGCGGTCCGGGTCCTCGACGGCCGCGCGGAGCACGGCGGCGAAGGCCTCGGCCAGCCGGGCGGCGGTGGCGCCGTCCAGGGCCGCGTGGTCGTGCTGGACCAGGCAGCGCGGCCGCGGCCCCTCCTCCAGCACCAGGGTGAGGTCGAACTTGGCGAGTTCCAGGTCGACGTCGACGTGTTCGGCGTCCAGGCCGGGCAGCGTCAGGGCGGTCGCGGGCTGGACCAGGTCGCAGCTGGCCGCCAGCAGCGGGGTGCCGTCGGCGCCGCGCGCCGCCGCGCCGAGCCGCTCGACCACCAGGTCGAAGGGGACCTGGTGGTGCTGCTGGGCCTCCAGCAGGGCGCCGCGCACCAGGGCGACGGCCTCGGCGAAGGAGGCGTCCCCGGCCGGTTCGGCCCGCACCGCGAGGGTGTTGACGCCCAGGCCGACGGTGCGGCGCAGTTCGGGGCGGGCCCGGTGGCCGCTGGCGCAGCCGAGGGTGAGGTCGTCCTGGCCGGCGGCGGTGCGCAGGGTGGCGAAGGCGGCGGTGAGGACGACGGCGAACAGGGTGGCGCCGTGCCGGGCGCCGAGCTGCCGCAGGCCTTCGACGGTGGCGGGGTCGAGCGGCACGGCGTGCAGGCCGGCCCGGCGGTCGCGGGCGCCGGGGGCGACCGGCCGCAGCAGCGGCAGCGGGCGGGCGCCGGCCAGCCGGGCGGCGAGGGCGTCGGCGGCGGCGGTGAGTTCGGCGTCGCGGGCGCGCTCCTGGCGGGCGTACTCGGCGTACGGCATGCCGGGCGCCGGGAGCCGGGGCTCGACGCCGTCGCGGGCGGCGGCGTACAGCTCGGCGAGGTCGGCGGCCAGGACGGGCAGCGAGCCGCCGTCGACGGCGATGTGGTGGATCGTCAGCAGCAGGGTGTGGTCCTCGGGCGCGTGCCGCAGCAGCAGCGCGCGCAGCACCGGCCCGTCGGTGAGGTCGAAGGGGCGGGCGGCCTCGGCGGTCAGCTGCTCGCTGCCGTCGCCGGTGGCGTCCAGGACGGTCAGCGGGACGGGGCCGGCCGGTTCGAGGTGCTGGTAGGGCTGTTCGCCGCGGCGCGGGTAGCGGGTGCGCAGTACGGCGTGCCGCTCGGTGAGGCCGGTGAGCGCGGTGGCGAGGGCGGCTTCGTCGAGCGGCCCGCGCAGCCGGGTGGCGATCGGGACGTTGTAGAGGGCGCCGCCCTGGCCGAGGTGCTCCATCAGCCACATCCGCTGCTGGGCGTGGGAGAGCGGGGCCGGGCCGGCGTCGACGGCGGCGGCGGCGGCCGGGCGCTGCGGGGTGAGGGCGGTGCGGCGGTTGCGGGCGCGCCGCAGCAGGTCGTTCTGGTCGTTGCTCATCGCTGGGGTGCTCCCTGGGTGTCGTCGGCGTCCCGCAGGGCGCGTTCCAGTAGTTCGGCCTGGCCGGCCACGGTGGGGTGGCCGAGGAAGTCGGCGAGGGACAGGTCGATGCCGAACTCGCCGGCCAGGTCGTCGACGACCCACATGGCGAGCAGCGAGTGGCCGCCCTCGGCGAGGAAGTCGGCGGCCGGGTCGGTGATCGGGCGTTCCAGGGCGCGGCTCCAGGCCTCGGCGACGACCTGCTGGATCGGGGTGAGCTCGGCCGTCACGCCCGGGCGCTCCGCCGCCGGGTCCGGGGCGGTGGCGAGCGCGCGGCGGTCGACCTTGCCGTTGCCGGTGAGCGGCAGTGCGGGGAGGACGGCCCAGGCGGTGGGCACCAGGTGGGCGGGCAGCCGTTCGGCGAGCCGGGTGCGCAGGGTTTCGGCGGCCGCCCCGGCGCCCTCGGCGAGGACGACGCAGGCGGTGAGCGCGGCGTCGGCCTGTCCGGGGCGGCGGACCACCACGGCCGCCTCGGCCACCTCGGGGAACCGCAGCAGGGCCTGCTCGACCTCGCCGGGCTCGATCCGGAAGCCCCGGACCTTCACCTGGTCGTCGGTGCGGCCGTGGAACTCCAGGGCGCCGTCGGGGCGTTGGCGCACCAGGTCGCCGCTGCGGTAGGCCCGGCCGCTGCCGGGGAGCTCGCGGAAGCGCTCGGCGGTCAGTTCGGGGCGGTTGAGGTAGCCCTGGGCGAGCCGCCCGCCGCCGATCCAGAGTTCGCCGACCTCGCCGGGTGCGACGGGGGCGAGCCGCTCGTCCAGGACGAGGGCGCGGGCGCCGCCGAAGGGGCGTCCGATCGGGACGGGGCCGCCCGCGCAGTCGGCGGGGGTGATCCGGTGGGCGGTGGTGAAGGTGGTGGCCTCGGTGGGCCCGTAGACGTTGTACAGCTCCAGCCAGGGGAAGGCCCGCAGCACGGCCCCGGCGTACTCGGGGGCGAGTGCCTCGCCCCCGACGGCCAGGGTGCGTAGCACGCCGAAGATCCGGGACTCCTTGGCGGCCAGGTGGTGGAAGAGCGCGGTGGTGATGAAGGCGGTGGTGGCGCCGAACCGCTCGACGTCGCGGACGAGTTCCTCGGCGCTGGGCCGCTCGGCCGGGGAGACGGCGACGGCGGCGCCGTGGGCGAGCGGCGCCCACAGTTCGAAGGTGGCGGCGTCGAAGGAGGGCGTGGAGTGGAACAGCACCCGGTCGCGCGGGCCGAGGGCGAGCCCGTCGGGGGCGGTGACCAGGTCGGTGACGGCACGGTGCGGGACGAGCACGCCCTTGGGGCGGCCGGTGGAGCCGGAGGTGTAGTAGAGCAGGGCGGGCGCGTCCGGGTCGGCGGCGTCGGGCACCGCCGCGCCGGTCTCCTCGGTGCCGCGCTCGGTGAGCACCAGGGTGCGTTCGGCGGGCAGTCCGGCGTCGGCGAGCAGCGCCTTGTCGCCGAGGACGAGGCGGACGTCCGCGTCGGCGGTCATCTCGGCGATGCGCGGGCGCGGGTAGGCCGGGTCGAGCGGGACGACGAGGCCGCCGGCCCGCCAGACGGCGAGCTGGGCGACGGCGAACCGGGCCGAGCGGGCGCACAGCAGGCCGACGGCGCTGCCGGGGCCGATCCCGCGCGCGGCCAGGACGGCGGCCAGCCGGCCGGCGGCGTCGTGGAGTTCGCGGTAGGTGAGGTAGGTGGCGCCGTCGGTCAGGGCGAGCGCGCTCGGGTGCTGCTCGGCCTGCCGGGCGACCAGGGCGGGGAGGGTGGGGAGGACGGGCGTCATGGCTGGGTCCCTTCCGGGTGCCCCGGCGCTGGGGCCGGGGCGCCGCTGTTCAGATCGGGAGGTGCGACGGGGGCGCGACAGGGAGCGGAGCCGTCCCGCACCGGGGGCGGAGCCGTCCCGCACCGGGCCGGACGGGGCCCGGCGGACGGGACGGCTCCGGGTCCTCAGGCGAGGGACGCGCTGGGCATCCGCTCCTCGACGAGCCGTGCGACGGCCCGCAGGTCGGGCTGGCGCAGCAGCAGGGGGGCGCGCAGCCGTACGCCGTACTCCCCCTCCAGGGACTCCAGCAGTCGGGCGGCGGCGAGCGAGTTGCCGCCCGACGCCAGGAAGTTGTCGCCCGGGCCGAGGTCGGCGCGGCCGAGCAGCTCGCGGCAGAGCTTCACCACGGTGCGCTCGACCGCGGTGTCGCCGTCCTCGCCGGCGGCCGCCGGGGCCGCGGGCTCGGCGGCGAGCGCGGCCAGCAGCGCCGCGCGGTCCACCTTGCCGTTGGGGTCCAGCGGGAAGGTGTCGACCAGCCGTACGGCCGAGGGCACGGCCTGCTCGGGCAGCCAGGGCCGGACGGCCTCCAGCAGGCTCACGGGTTCGGCGTCGGCCTCGGCGTGGACGAAGGCGAGCAGCCGGACGCCGCCGGTGGCCGCGGTCTCGGCGGCGACCACGGCGCGGCGCACCCGGTCGTCGCGCTCGAAGGCGGCCTCGACCTCGGCGGGTTCGATCCGCACCCCGCTGACCTTGACCTGGTCGTCCAGCCGGCCGTGGAACTCCAGCACGCCGTCGGCGCGCATCACCACCCGGTCGCCGGTGCGGTAGACCCGGTCGGTGCCGTCCACGCCGGGGGGCGCCTGGACGAAGCGGCGGGCGGTCAGCTCGGGGTCGAGGTACCCGGCGGCCAGGCCGCGGCCGCCGATCCGCAGCTCGCCGGCCGTCCCTCTGGGCACCGGGGCGCCCTGCTCGTCGGTGACCAGCAGGACGGCGCCGGGGATCGGCAGGCCGATCGGCGGCGCGCCGGCGCCGTGGTCGCCACCGGGTGCCATGGTGTGCACGGTGGTGGCGACGGTGGCCTCGGCGGGGCCGTAGGCGTTGTGGACGGTCGCGGTGACCTCCGGCCCGGGGGCGCGGCGCAGCCGGTCGCCGCCGATCAACAGGTGGCGCAGCGCCAGCCCGGCGGGCCAGGGCCGGTCGAGGATCGGCTCGGCCAGCGGGGTGGGCAGCACGGTGGCGGTGATGCCCGCCTCGCCCAGCCAGTCGGTGAGCGCGCCGGAGTCCCAGCGGACGGCCTCGGGGGCGATGACCAGGGCGGCGCCGGAGGTGAGGGTGGCCCACAGCTCCATCACGTGCGGGTCGAAGGCGACGCCGATCAGCAGGCTGTGCCGCTCGCCGGGGCCGAGGCCGGTGAGCTCGCGGTACCAGTGCAGCAGCGCGCCGAGCGCCGGTTCGGTGACGGCGACGGCCTTGGGGGTGCCGGTGGAGCCGGAGGTGAGCACGGCGTAGTGGGTACCGACCGGCACGCTCACCTGCTCACCGGGCGTCAGGGCGGCCAGCAGGCCGGGGGTGGGCAGGTCGAGTTCGAGGCGCTCGCCGCCGGGCGGCAGCACGCCGGCCTCGCCGATCAGGCAGGCCGGGCGCAGCTGCTCGGCGACGGCCTGGAGGCGCTTCTCGCCGGGGCGCGGGCCGAGCGGCAGGTGGACGGCGCCGAGCTTGGCTATCGCGAGGGTGACGGCGGCCAGCTCCGCCGAGTGGCCGAGGCAGACGCCGACCAGGTCGCCGGCGCCGACCTTGCCGCGCAGGGACTCCGCCACGGTGTCGGCGAGGCGGTCGAGTTCGGCGTAGCCGAGGGTGCACTCGCCGTCGATCAGGGCGGGCGCCTGCGGGGTGCGGTGCGCCCAGGTGGTGAACAGGTCGAGGACCGCGCCGTCCTGGTGCGGGCGGCCGTAGCCGATGCTCAGGGATTCCATCATCGTCTCCAGATGCGTGCGTGACGTCAGTTCAGGCCCATGGAGCGGGCGATGATCACCTTCTGGACCTCGGAGGTCCCTTCGATGATCGTCGTCATCCGGACGTAGCGGTACAGGAATTCCAAGGGGTGGCCACGCACCCAGCCGGTGGCGCCGTGGACCTGGAGCGAGCGGTCGACCGCGCGGACGGCGGTCTCGGAGGCGGTGAGCTTGGCGAGCGCCGCGTTCTCGGGCGCCTCGGTGCCCTCGTCGACCAGCCGGGCGCAGGCGAGGGTGAGCAGCTTGGCGCACTCCACCTCGGCGCGGGTGGCCACCAGGTGCTCCTGGATGTGCTGGTACTCGCCGATCACCTTGCCGAAGGCGCGCCGCTCGCGGGCGTACTCGACGCCGGCCCGCAGCGCGTACTCGGCGATGCCGTTGCACATCGCGGCGACCACCAGGCGGCCGCGGGAGAGGCTGTCCATGGCGAGGGCGGTGGCCGCGGCGATGCCCTCCTCGCCGCCGATCACGGCCTCCGGGCCGACGGTGACCCCGTCCAGCAGCAGCTCGAACAGCGGCTCGCCGGACATCCCCTCGTAGCGCTGGCCGATCCGCAGGCCGGGCTGGTCCATCGGCAGCACGAAGGCGGTCGCGCCGGCGGTCGGGCCCTTGCCGTCGCCGAGGTCGGTGGCGGCCACCACCAGGGCGATGCCGGCGTGTTCGGCGTTGCTGACGAAGGTCTTGCGCCCGTTCAGCACCCAGCGGTCGCCGGTACGCACGGCGGTGGTGGTGAGGTGGAAGGCGTCCGAGCCGGCCTGGGGCTCGGTGAGCGCCAGGCAGCGGGTCTGCTCGCCGCGCACCAGCGGGATCAGGTGCCGCTCGATCTGTTCGGGGGTGCCGTGCCGCAGCAGCGGGCTGGGCCCGTCGGAGCCGGCCAGCGCGTAGGGGGCGAGCACGCAGCCGCTGCGCCCGGCGGCGTGGTGCAGCAGCACCACGGCGGTGAACGGCATGTCGGCGCCGCCGAGTTCCTCGGGGTAGTCGCCGGCGTAGAAGCCGAGCGCGGCGGAGCGCTTGCGGACGTAGGCCCGCAGGTCGCTCGGTACCTGGTCGGCGGTCTCCGGCAACTCGGCGGCGAGCGGGACGAGTTCGCGGCGGATGAAGGTCTCGAAGGCGTCGACGAGCTCGCGGTGGCCGTCCTCCAGGACGGCGGAGGGGGCGGTCACTTGGCCTCTCCGGTGAGAACGCGGGCCTGGTCGGCCAGGACGGCGTGCCGGAACAGGGTGCGCAGCGGCGGGCGGCTGCCCAGGTGCGGCTCCAGGAAGGCGGCGAGCTGGGCGGCGAGCAGCGAGTGGCCGCCGACCTCGAAGAAGTGCGAGTCCGGGCCGAAGCGGTCGTGGCCGAGCACCTCGCGCCAGGCGGTGGCGATCAGCTCCTGGCCGGGGTCGGCGAAGACGCTGGGCGCGCGCTCCTGCTCCTGCTCGGCGGGGGCCTGGTCGGCCAGCCGGGCGAGGGCGGCGCGGTCGGGCTTGCCGCCGGGCAGGGTGGGCATGGCGGCGACGGCCGTCCAGGTGGCGGGGACGAGTCCGCCGGGCAGCCGGCGGGCCAGCGCGTCGTGCAGGGCGGCCTGGTCGGGGCGGTCGGCGCCCTCCAGGAAGCCGACCAGCCGGGGGCCGGTCTGCGGGTCGTGGTGCAGCAGCACCGCGCAGGAGCGGCCGCCGAGTTCGGCGGAGGCGGCGGCCTCGATCTCCTCCAGTTCGATCCGGTGGCCGCGCAGCTTGACCTGGTTGTCGGCGCGGCCGAGGAAGCGCAGTCGCCCCTCGGTGTCGCGGTAGCCGCGGTCGCCGGTGCGGTAGACCCGGGCGCCGTCGAGGCCGGGGACGGTGATGAAGCGGGCCGCGGTGGGCTCCGGCAGGCCGACGTAGCCCTCGGCCAGCAGGCCGCCGCTGACGGCGAGTTCGCCGACGCAGCCGTACGGGAGCGGGCGCAGCGTCTCGTCCAGGACGTGCAGGCGCACGCCGTCGAGTTCGGCGCCGAGCGGGATCTCGCCGTCCTCGGCGACGTCCTCGGCGGTGACCCGGTGGACGGTGGAGGTGACGGTGGCCTCGGTGACGCCGTAGGCGTTGAGCACCGTGGTGGCCTCGGTCAGCCCGGCCAGGGCGCGGGCGGGCAGCCGCTCGCCGCCGAGGACGAGCAGGCGCGGCGTCCAGCGGCCGTCGCGCAGCGCCTCGCGCAGGTCCTCGCGGACCGCGAGCAGGTAGCTGGTGGGCAGGTTGGCGACGGTGACGCCGCGGGCGGCGAGCACGGCGACCAGCTCGGGCCCGGTGGGCACCTCGCGCTGCGGCACGACCAGGGCGGCGCCGACCGCGAGGGCGGGCAGCACCTCCTCCAGCGACACGTCGAAGGAGGGCCGGGCGAACAGCAGCACCCGGTCGGCGGCGGTGAGTTCGTAGCGGGCGGCGACGGCGGCGACGTACCCGGCGAGGGCCTCGCGGCCGACCAGGACGGGCTTGGGCACGCCGGTGGAACCGGAGGTGTGGATGACGTACGCGCCGCCCTCCAGGACGGCGGCGGGCTCGGCCTTCGGGAAGGCGGGGCCGTCCAGGAGCGCCGGGGTGACGCCCTCGGCGGGCAGCGCGAGCGCGCTCTGCCGGGTGGCGAGGACGAGCGCGGGGGCGAGCCGCTCCAGCAGCAGGCCGAGCCGGGCGGCCGGGTCCTCGGTGGACAGCGGCGCGTGGACGGCGCCCAGGCGCAGGCAGGCCAGCAGGGCGACCACGCTGTCGGTGCCGCGCGGCAGGACGGCGGCCACCGGCTGGCCGGCGGTGACTCCGGCGGCGCGCATCCGGTCGGCCAACTCGCCGACCCGGCGGTCCAGTTCGCCGTAGGTGATCCGCTCGGTGCCGGCCAGCAGGGCGAGCGCGGTGGGGTCGTGGGCGGCGGCCGGGTCGAGTCCGGCCGGGACGACCGGGGTGGCGGGCTCGGCGGCGGGCTCGGGGGCCAGCGCGGCGAGCACCGTCTCCGGGTCGTCCAGGTAGCGGCGCAGCAGCTCCAGCAGGCGCTCGGACAGCAGTACGGCCCTGGCCTCGCCGAACAGGTCGGCGTCGTAGTCCCAGATCAGGGTCATCCCGGCGGCGCCGTGCTTCTCGCCGACCACCCGGCGGTCGTCGGGCAGCAGCACCAGGTCGAGGTCGAAGCGGGTGGTGCCGGTGTTGAAGCCCTCGTACAGCGAGACGTCGAGGCCGGGGGCCTGGACGTCGGGCAGCGCGGCGTCGTGGGCGCTGAACATCACGTTGAACAGCGGGTTGTCGGCGCCGCCGGTGTGCAGGCCGAGCCGGCGGGTGAGCTCCTGCACCGGCAGGTCCTGGTAGGGCAGAGCGCGCATCAGGACGTCGGTGACCTCGTCGACGGCCTCGGTGCCGGAGGCGGCCGGGTCGAGCCGCAGGCGCAGCGGCACGGTGTTGACGAACATGCCGACGGTGCCCTCGAAGCCCTCGGGGCGGTTGCCGACGGCGGTGCCGACGGTGACCTCGCGGTGGCCGCTGTGCCGGCGCAGCAGTTCGGCGAACAGGGCGAGCAGGGTGCTGAACGGGGTGTGGCCGTCGGTCCGGCTGCGCTCGCGCAGCCGCTCGGCGAGGTCGGCGCCGATCGACTGGCGCAGCTGCCCGCCGCGGTGGCGGCGCTCGACACCGGGGTGGGCCAGCCCGGGCAGGGTGACCTCGCGCGGGGCGTCGGCCAGCTCCTTGGTCCAGAAGGCGAGGGCGCGCTCGCGGGCCTGCGGGTCGGCCTCGGTGCGGGCGTGCTGCTCGTACGAGGGGGCGGTGGCCAACGCGTAGGACTCGCCGAGGACGTGGGCGCGGTAGACGGTGAACAGGTCGCGCAGGAAGATCGCGAAGGAGTGGCCGTCGTGGACGAGGTGGTGCTCGACGTGGATCAGCCGGTGGTGGTCGTCGGCGAGCCGAACGAGGTGCCAGCGCAGCAGCGGGGCCCGCTCGGTGTCCAGCGGCTCCTCGGCCTCGGCGGCGAGCAGGGTCCGGAACACGGCCTCCGGGTCGGCCTCGGCGGTGAAGTCGCTGTGCCGCAGCTCCGGCCGGCAGTCCTCGGCGACCCGCTGGCCGGGCAGGCCCTCCGCCCGGGCCACCAACTCCAGGCGCAGGCCGGGGTGCTGGGCCAGCACGGCGGTGAGGCCGGCGTGCAGGGCGTCCCGGTCGAGGGTTCCCCACAGGTCGAGGACACCGGTGAAGTTGTAGGCGCGGCTGCCTGGCTGCATCTGCTCGTGCAGCCAGACGATCTCCTGCGAAGGAGAGAGTGCGAACATGGATGATTCCCTTGTGTGGTGGGCGTGTCGGCACTGCGGTGGCCGAGCGCGGGCGTGGGGTGGTCCCGGCGCGGCCGGTGGGGGGCCGGGCCGCACCGGGGTGGGGGCGCGGCCCGGGGGTCCTTGGAGTGGAGGTGGTCCTTGGGGAGGATGGGGTCGGAGGGGCCTCAGCGTCTAGAGGTGACGGCGCAGCACGGCCAGCAGGTCGGCGAAGGCGGCCTCGGCGTCGGCCGCCGGGAAGCGCTCGTCGTCCCAGGCCAGGCGCACCGTCAGCTCGTCGCCGTGGGAGGCGGAGACGGCCGTCGGCGCGGCGAGCGGACGCCCGGCGAGGTGGACCTCCCGGCCGGGGACGTCGCCGAGCACCAGCGGCGGGCGGCGCTGGAGGTCCTCGAAGGTGAGCATCGCGTCCAGCCCGCCGGACCAGGGCGATCCGGCGACCCGGGCGGCCCGGACCACCTCGTCGAAGGGGGTTCCGGCGTGGTCGAGGTCGTCCCACCAGTCGTCGCAGAGCGCTTCCAGGTCGGTGGCGGGGCGGGTGGGCACGGCGTGCACCAGGGTGTTGAGGAAGCAGCCGAGCGCGTTGGGCGCGCCGGGCGGGCGGCCGCCCCACGGGTAGCCGAGGGCGAGCGGGCCGTCCGCGCGGTGCAGCCGCCGGGCGGCGGCGCCGACGGCGTCCAGCAGGGCCGGGAAGATCGCGCCGCGGGCGCTCGCCGGGACGGCGGGCAGCCGCTCGACCAGCATGCCGGTGGTCCGCGCCGCGCCGCCGCCCGCCCCGGTCAGGCCGCCGAGCCGGCGCCCCCAGTGGGCCTGGGCGGCGGGCCCGGCGGCGGACTCCTCGGCGGCCAGCTGGAGTTCGACGGCCTCCCGGAAGTCGGCGACCGCCTGCGGGCCGGGGCCGGGCGCGGACGGCTCGTCCCGCCGGTAGGCGTCGGTGAGTTCGCCGACCAGCACCCCGAGCGACTGCTCGTCGCAGGCCGCGTGGTCCAACGCGAGGGCGAGCAGGTCCTCGCCGCCCGCCGGCTCCCGGGCCACCAGCAGGCGCAGCGCGGGCCCGTCGAGCGGCCAGTCCAGCAGCGCCGCGCGCAGCGCCCGGTGGGTGCCGGTGCCGGGGTCCACCTCGATCCGGGCGACCTCGACGGAGGGGCCGCCGGTGCGCAGCACCGGGGTGCCGCGCACGGTCACGAAGGCGCCGCACAGCGCCGGGTGGGCCGCCGCCACGGCGGTGGCGGCGCGGCCCAGCCGGTCCAGGTCGAGGGCGCCGGCCGGGAAGGCGAAGAACAGCGGGGCGACGTCGGAACGGGTCTGGGGGGCGAGTCGGCGGGTGATCAGGAACCGCCGCTGGGCGCCGGTCAGCGGGAGCAGTTCCACCGGGGAGTCGGCGGCAGCGGCGCGGTACCGGGCGAGGTAGGCGGCGGTGATGCTGGCGTGCACGGAACGGTCTCCGGTTTCCGGTGTCGGCTCGGGTCGGGTCGGGTCGGTACGGGGTCGGTGCGGTTCGGGGTCGGTGCGGTTCGGGTCAGGTCGGGTCTGTTCAGCGGTCGGGTCAGGTCTGTTCGTCGGTCGCGTCGTCGGACGGTCAGGGGGTGGTGCTGGGGCTCACGGCGGGCTGCTGGGCGTCGTCCTGGCCGCCGTCGCCGTCCTCGCCGTCGAGGCCGGGTCCGGCCGGCGCCGTGGGCAGGTCGCGCATCCGCCGCAGCGGCGACAGCAGCAGCGGCACCGGCACCAGCAGGAAGCCCGCCGCGCACAGCCACAGCGCGGCGCGCGGCCCGGCCCAGTCGGCGACGGCCCCGCCGCCGAGGGCGCCGATCGGCAGGGTTCCCCAGACCAGGAAGCGCATGGTGGCGTTCATCCGCCCGAGCAGTTCGGGCGGGCAGACGCTCTGCCGGAAGCTCACCTGGGCGACGTTGTAGGCGACCGCGCCGAACAGCACCACGCCCGAGCCGACGCCGAACAGCACGGCGCCGGGGCCGCCGCCGGACAGCGGCCACAGCAGCGCGAACGGCGCGGTGACCACGGTGGCCAGCCAGATCAGCCGGGCCTGCCCGACCCAGCGGGACAGCTGCCCCGCGCACAGCGCGCCCGCCAGCCCGCCGACGGCGGAGGCCGACAGCAGGGCGCCGATGGCCCCGGGCGACAGGTCGAGCACCCGCACCCAGAACACGGTCTGAACGGCCATCAGCACGGCGGCGAACAGGTTGGACACGGCGGTGGCGGTGGCGATCGCCCGCAGCAGCGGGTGCCCGAGCACGAAGCGCACGCCCTCGGCGACCTCGGCCCGCAGCGAGCGCCCGGGCTCCGGCTCCGGCAGCTCCTCCTCGACCCGGATCCGGGCGAGCAGCAGCGCCGAGGCGAGGTAGCCGCAGGCGTCGGCCACGATGGCGAGCGGTGCGCCGAGCAGCTGGACCAGCCCGCCGCCCAGGCCCGGCCCGGCGATCTGCGCCGAGGAGCGGACGGTCTCCAGGGCGCCGTTTCCGGCGACCAGTTGCTCGCGCGGCAGGACGGCGGGCAGGAAGGACTGGTGGGCCACGTCGAAGAAGACCGTGGCCACCCCGGTGATCAGTGCGACCAGGTAGAGCTGGGGCATGGTGAGCACCCCGAAGGCCGCCGCCGGCGGGATCGAGCCGACGGCGAGGCAGCGCACCACGTCGGCGCGGATCAGCACCGGGAGCTTGCGCATCCGGTCCAGCCAGGCGCCGGCCGGCAGGCCGACCAGCAGGAAGGCCGCGGTCTCGGCGGCGGTGAGCAGGCCGACCTCGAAGGGGGTGGCGTCGAGCACCACCACCGCCACCAAGGGCAGGGCGACCAGGGTGACCTGACTGCCCGTCTGGGCCGCCGCCGCTCCGGACAGCAGGAGCCGGAAGTCGCGGTGGCCGAACAGACGGGCCTGGCGGGGGTGAGGCTTCTCGTTCATCGATGCGACTCTCGGTCACACATTCGACACACGGCAAGCAACAGGTCCCTTTCCGGACGATCCCCGGCTCGGCCGGATCCCGCCACCACGACGACCGGCCCCGGCGCCTCCTTTACGAGCCCTTATGCCCCGGCACCGCTGCGGCGCGCCCCCGGCCCGGCCCGCCCGCCAAGGCCTGCACGGCTCTCCGGGGCTTCCCGGACGGCTCCCGACCAGGACGTCCATTTCCTCGTCCGATATCCGGACACCCGCTTTCCGGCCACCGGCCAACACCCCGTAACTTGGCCGGAATCCATGGAGTAGGCAGCTTCCGTAACCTCTCCGTGATATCGGCGTAACCGTTCGGAGCCGTGGCCCGCCACTCTCCGTCGCCCGCCGTCGCCCGCCGTCGGCCCGCCGTCGGCCCGCCGCGCTCAGCCGGTCGGGTCCACCGAAGCCTCCGAAGCCGCCGGGTCCACCGGGTCCGCCCGCCGGAGCCGGGTGACCGCCAGCACCGCCATGTCGTCGTCCCGCGGTCCGCCCGTCCACCGGGCCACGTCCGCCACCAGCGCCGCCACCGCCTGCTCCGCCCCCGCGAAGGGGCCGAGCGGCGCCAGTTCGCGCACCGGGTCGTAGAACTCCCCCGCCGCGTCCCGCGCCTCGGTGACCCCGTCGGTCACCAGCAGCAGCGTGCTCCCCGGCGGGAAGGGCCTGGTCTCCGCCTCCGGGCCGGGCGCCCCCAGCGCGCCCATCCCGAGCGGCAGCCCGGGATCGGCCGCGTCCCACCGGCTCACCCCGGCCCCGCCGCCGTCCAGCAGGTACGGCCCGGGGTGGCCGCAGTCCACGGTCCGGGCGAGCGCCTCCCCCGGCGGGAACTCCACCAGCAGCGCGGTGATGAACCCCTCCAGCCGCAGTTCCTCGCCCAGCCCGGCGCTCTCCCGGGCCAGCGTGTGCTCCAGGGCCTCCGCGAGCCCGGCGAGGTCCGGCTCCCGGTGCGCGAGCTCCCGGAACGCCCCCAGCAGCACCGACACCGCCCCCACCGCGTGCAGCCCCTTGCCCCGCACGTCCGCGATCAGCACCCGCACCCCGTACGGAGTGGCCTGGAGCGCGTACGCGTCCCCGCCGATCAGCGCCTCGTCCTGGGCCGCCCGGTAGCAGGCCGCGACCTCCAGCCCCGCCACCCGCCCCGGCGGCTCCGGCAGCACCGCCCGCTGCGCGGCCTCCGCCACCGACCGCACCCGCTCCAGCCGGCGCCCGTGCCGGGCCGCCACCCGGTTCACCCCGATGCCCAGCAGCGCGGCGAAGGCGGTGTTGGCCAGCTCCAGGTAGCCGTCACCGGTCCCGATCGAGCCGTCCCGCGCGGAGAGCACCAGGATCCCGACCACGTTCGCCAGCGCCACCGCGACCACGTCCCGCAGCGGCAGCAGCGCCCCGGCCAGCACGGCCGCCGCCGCCAGCATCGGGTCGCCCCAGTAGTCGGCCGGGTCCAGCGCGTCCCACACCAGCCCGCCGACGATCAGCAACCACGGCGCCAGCCGCACGTACGGCGGCCACTGCGCGGACCTCGGGGCCATCGGCCACCTGGCTTCCGTCTCGCCTGCACCCACACGCTCGTCCGGCGAGCGGGAGGCTCCTCCGATCGTAGGCACGGAGGGCGGCGGGGCGCGCGAGGTCGCGGGAAGGGCCACCGGTCGAGGCCGGGCACGGAAAGCAAGATCCTCGGGCCCTGCCACCGGCGGATCGAAGCTGACAAGGGATCAGAACCGAAGGATTTCGGCCATGCCGGTGAGCGCAGCCCCTCCACCGGCGACCCGGATCCGGCGCCCGGCCACGGACGATCCCCCAGGCCCGACACCCTCTCCTCACCCTTCGCCAGCGCGCCGACACACACCGGAGCCTCCCGATCCGCACCCGCCTCCGAGTCGGACCGAAGCATTCCGGCCAGAACCCCGGCAGGATCTTGCCCGGCGCGACAAATGATCAATACGTTGATTGACGCGACACGATCATCTTCTGGTCCACGGGGGGACAGGGACAGTGGCTACGACTCGTACGGCGTTCCCGCCCGAGGCGGCGCAGCCCTCGAGCAGCCGTCGCCTCCCCCGCACGCCGTGATGCTCTCGCCCCGGGCATCCGGCGCCGCCCCACGGAGAGCGCTGCACCGAGGAACAAGGAGCACCACCCCATGACCGACTCCCCCGTCACCCTCATCACCGGCGGTTCGAGCGGCATCGGCGCCGCCACCGCCCGCCGACTGCTCGCCGAGGGCCACCGGGTGGCCGTCACCGGCCGCGACGGCGGCCGGCTCGCCCGCTTCGCGGAGGAGACCGCCGCGGAGCCGGACACCCTGCTCACCATCGCCGCCGACGCGGCCGACCACGAGGCCGTCGAGGCCGCCGTCCGGGCCACCGTGCGGACCTTCGGCCGGCTGGACGCCGTCGTCGCCAACGCCGGTTACGCCACCCACGACTCGCTCGCCGACGGCGACCCGGCCGGCTGGCGCGACATGGTCCTCACCAACGTGCTCGGCCCGGCCCTGCTCATCCGGTCCTCGCTGGCCGCGTTGAAGGAGTCCAAGGGCCGGATCGTGCTGATCGGCAGTGTCGCCGGCGTGGTCTACACCCCCGGCAACATCTACGGCGCCACCAAGTGGGCGGTGACCGGCCTCGCCGAGAACACCCGCCGGATGGTGACCGCCGACGGGATCGGCGTCACCCTGGTCGCTCCCGGCCGGGTGGAGACCAACTTCTGGGAGGGCGCCGGCGGTGCCCCCCAGGGCCTCAACCTGACCGCGGACCAGATCGCCGACTCCATCGTGTGGGCGGTCCGCCAGCCGGCCGGCGTCGACGTGAACACCGTCGTGATCCGGCCGGTCGGACAGTCCGTCTGACGGCTCACCCTCCCCAGCCGGGCGGCCACCGGCGGGGCGGCCAGGGGCGGGGCGGCCAGCGGCAAGCCGGGGCGGATCCGCAGGTGGAGGCGGAGGTTCGGGTTCGAAGCTCCGCCGGTCGGCCAGTGAGGGCGCAGTACCGGCCATCCGGACCGGTTCGGTTCGTGGGCGGCGGCACCCGTGCCAGAGTGACGGTGTCCAGACAAGCCACCCGTCCCACGGGTGTCCCGAAGGGGGCTGCACATGCGCTCGAACGTTCTGGTGAAGGCGGTCGTCGGTGCCACGGCCGTGGCCTGCATCGCCGTCGGCGGCCTGGCCGGTGCCGGTACCGCCGGCGCGGCGACGCCGACCGGCGTCCAGCAGGCGGCGGCGTCCGGGCCCGCCGCGCTGGCGGCGGTGGTCAACCTCGGGCTGAGCACCTCGCAGGCCGCCAAGCTCCAGGCCCCGCTCAAGCAGTACTGGGGCTACACCGGCGCGATCGACGGCCAGCTCGGCACCGGCAGCTGGCAGGCCATGCAGCGCTTCCTGCGCGCCGACTGGGGCTACACCGACGCCATCGACGGCATCGTCGGGACCCACACGGTGGAGGCGCTGCAACGCTGGTTGAAGAGCAACTGGGGCTACACCGGCGCCATCGACGGCATCGCCGGCGCCGGGACCGAGGCCGCGTTCGCGCGGTACTGCGACTCGCTCTGATCCCGGGCGCCACCAAGGCACCACCGAGGCGCCGGCCGGGCACCACCCGGACGTCCGCCACCGTCACGCCCGACCCCGCGCCGGGGCCGGGCGGGCACCCCTGACGGTGGCAGGAGGGCGCGGGGCCGGGCCGGCCGGTGTTTCACCGGTCGGCCCGGCCCGTGAAGCGCTCCGCACCCGCTCCGGTCAGCAAGCCCGCCGGGAGCCGCCGCCCGTACGCCACCAGGAGCAGGTGCTCCGCCCGCCCCTCCACCGGCAGCGGGCCGGAGCCGTACGACCAGTCCGTGTCCGTCGCGCGCAGCCGTACGCCGTCCAGCCGGGCACCGAAGAAGCGCAGGCCGCGGGGCGAGACCTGGCCCAGCAGGGCGGCGGCGCGGTGCACGGGCAGGCGCGGCGGCAGGCCGAGGGCGACGGTGATGTCCAGGCCGTGCACCGCGTCGTGGGCGAGGGCGGCGATCCGGCCGCCGACCGGGGGCCGCCAGGGGTGCCCGGCATGCTCGGACAGGGCGGCGGCCAGCCGGTCCGTGGTGAGGGCGGCGGCGTCCCGGCGGGCGATCCGGTCGGCCATCCGGTGGACGTTCCCGCCGGAGCGGAGGAGCTCCCCGAGGGTCCGGGCGGTGGAGTACCGGAAGCCGGTGCTCAGATGGGCGGCCACCTCGCGGACCCGCCAACCCCCGCACAGCGAGGGCGCGTTCCACTGTTCCGGGGTGAGGCCCGCCAACAGCTCGGCGAGTTCCCGCCGCTCCCCCGCGACCTGCTCGCGGATCCATTCGACGCCGTGGTCCTGCTGCGCGCTGTTCATGCCCCCAGCCTGCAACGGGAGTCGGCCGCCCGTCCAAGACCGGATCGTTCTGCCACCTATGATCATCGGTTATGGAACTCCGGCAGCTCCAGTACTTCGTCACCGTCGCCCGGCACGGCAGCTTCACCCGCGCCGCCGAGCTGCTGCACCTGAGCCAGCCCGGAGTGAGCGCCCAGATCCGGCAACTGGAGCGGGAGTTGGGCCACCGGCTGCTGGACCGCTCGGGCCGCACGGTACGGCTGACCACGGTCGGCGAGGCGGTGCTGCCGCACGCCCGGGCCGCGCTCGCCGCCGCGGCGGCCGCCCGGCGGACGGCGCAGGAGTTCGACGGCCTGCGGTACGGGCGGGTGCGGCTCGGCATGGTCGCGGGCGCGGCCCTCACCCCACCGCCCGCTCTGGGCACCCTCCCGGGGCTCGCCACCACGCTCGCCGCCTTCCGCCAGGAACACCCCGGCATCGACTTCGCGCTCGCCGAGGACACCACCGCCGGGATGCTCGGCGCCCTGCGCGAGGGTCGGCTCGACCTCGCCGTGATCGGCCTGCCCGCCGGTGCGAGCGGGCGGGCGGGCGACGACGGCTGGACGACGCTGGCCGGGCTCGCCCTGCACCCCGTGCTGGAGGTCCCGCTGGTCGCGCTCTGCCCGGCGGACCACCCACTCGCCGACGGTGACGGCCCGCTGCCCGTCGCCGCGCTCGCCGGGCACGCCCTGGTGAGCACGCCGCCCGGCACCGGCCTGCGGACGGCGCTGGAGCGCGCCCTCGCGCAGGCGGGCGCGGCCCCGACCGTGGCGGTCGAGGCCGCCGCGCCGCCGCAGCTGGCCGAACTCGCCGCGCACGGACTGGGCGTGGCGGTGCTGCCGGACCGGGAGCCGACCGCCGCAGTGGTCGTCCGGCGGCTGACCGATCCCGTCCCCCTGGTGCGGGTCGCCCTGGCCTGGCCGAGCGGGCGACCGTCGGCGCCGCCGACCGCCGCCCTGGTCGCCCACCTGCGGGCGGCCTACCCGGGGCCGTGACGGTGGACTACCCCACAGCCCCTCCGTCGGCGATGTGCAGCAGCGCGGCGGCGCCGTCGAGGGTCTCCGGATCCAGCGGGAAGTAGCCCTGGCGCGGGGTGGTGTCGGTCCGGGTGCGGGCCGTGCCCGAGACCGGCGGAGTGGTCAACCGCCAGGCCCCGGCGCCGGTTTGCAGCCGTGCCTCGTACGTCCCCGGCGCCGGCTCGCCGAGCCCGAGCACGGCGCTGCGCCCCAGGCTCCCGGCGACGAAGACGTAGCGCTCCGCCAGCAGCGAGCCGACGATGTGGCCGGCGCCGTTCCAGCCGCAGTCCAGTTCGCCCTGGGACCAGGCACTCGGGTTGCGCTGGAGGTGCCGGTTGTGGGCGAACACCAGGGTCGGCCCGCGCCGGGCCTCGACGGCGCGGATGTCGAGCAGGTTCTGCGCCATCAGGGCGTCCCGCATCCTGATCAGACCGGAGATCCGGGCGCTCGTCCCCAGGCCCTGGACGGCGGCCTGGGCGTGGTAGCGCAGCACTCCGATTCCGGCCCGCAGGTGGACACCGGCCCGGAGCCACTCGGCGTGCGAGGTCGCGGCGATCAAGTCCGGTGCGCGTTCGTAGAGTCGGTTGAGCAGATCGTCGGCGGTACGGCGCAGTCGTTCGGCCTCGGGGGTGGCTCCGGGTGACGCGGCGGCGTCGAGGATCGCCTCCTCGCGCTCCCAGCGCTCGTCCGCCCCCGTCAGGGCGGCGACGTCCAGGTCGAGCCCGAGGTGGTCACGGGCGTGTTCGAGGTAGCGGCGCGGGCTGGGTGCCGTGGTGTTCTCGGTGGGGAGGTCGAAGCCGTGGAACGCCAGTTGCTCCCCGGCCTCCCGGTCACGGTTGAACTCGCGCATCCAGGCGAGGAGTTCGCGGTTCGCCTGCTGGGCGCCGAAACCGTGGGTGAAGCCCTCGGCGAGCACGGCGTCGAGGGTGCCCACGCCGTGCCGGACGTGGTCGTCCACCGCCAGCGCGGCCACCCGGTCGGTCTCCAGAGCGATCGAGCGGAAGCCCTGGGCCACGAGTTGGGCGAACAGCCGGTTGCGGACCAGCCCAAAAGCCGGTTCCTGGTGCGTCGGCTCGCCGAGCGCCAGCAGTTCGCAGGAAGGGGTGCGGAAGTCTCCGATGTCCTGACTCATGAACCTCAAGCGTATCCTTGAAAGCTCGGTTGAGACTTTTCTCGTCTCGGCCCGGCATCGTCGATGAAAAGTCTCAAATCCTGGAGGTCACCGCCGTGCGCCCTGCCGACCTCGCCAGCGAGCACGGCCTCTCGACCCAGGCCGTGCGCAACTACGAGCGGGACGGCTTCCTGCCGCCCGCCGACCGCACCCCCACCGGCTACCGGATCTACACCGAGCGGCACGCCGCCGCGCTGCGGGCCTTCCTCGCCCTCGTCGCGGCCTACGGGCACGCGACCGCGGCCCTGGTCATGTCCGCCCTGCACGCCGACCGCCCGGACGAGGCACTGACCGCCCTCGACCGGGGCCACGCCCAACTGCTGCGCGACCGGGAGACCCTCGCCGCCGTCCGCGGGGCGATCGAGAGCCTCACCTCGGCGCGCCCGGCCGCCCGGGCCGCGACCACCGTCCCCGGCCCGCTCAGCATCGGCGAACTCGCCCACCGCCTCGGCCTCACCCCCGCCACCCTGCGCACCTGGGAGACGGCCGGCATCCTCACCCCGGCCCGCGACCGCCCCGGCGGGCAACGGTCCTACCGCCCCGAGGACGTCCGCGACGCCGAACTGACCCACCTGCTGCGCCGCGGCGGCCACCCCCTGCCCCACATCGCCACCGTCGTCCAGCAGGTCCGCACCGCGGGCGGCACCGACGCCCTCGCCGCAGCCCTGGACGACTGGCAACAGCGCCTCACCAGCCGGGGCCGGGCCATGCTCACCGCCGCGGCCCGCCTGGACGCCTACCTCTCCCCACCGCCGGACGCGCCGGGCTCGCCGGGGAGCTCCGTGCTCGGGAGGCGGCGCCAGTCCCACGCGGGGTGACGGGCGAGGAGGCCGAGGAAGTCGTCGGAGGGGATGAGCTCCCAGTGGTCGGTGTCGACGATCGCGGCCAGGCCGGGCAGGATGTGCCGCAGCAGGGCCCGGGCCGCGTCCATCGACGCGCTCGCCACGCGGACTGCGTACGGCTCCCCGATCCGGGCCGTGAGCTCTTCCAGTTGCTCGGGCTCGAACTCGCGCAGGACCTCCCCCGACAGGTCGAGGGCGTACCAGCTGCCGCCCCATTGCACCCGATCGTCCTGCGGCGCCGGCCGCCAGAACGGGCCGAGCGCGCGGCAGCGCAGCTCCAGTTCCGCACGCCGCTCCGCCGGGACGACAACGATCACCACTGGCCAGGACACCGGCCCACCTCCTCGAACGCCATCTGGAAAACCTCCGTCAGCAGGCCGTGACCCGCAGGTTGGCCAGCAGCTCCGTACCGTCCGCGCGCACCGCGAACACCCGCCCGCTGCGGTGCCAGCAGGTCACCGCCCCGGCGTGCACGCGCAGCCGGAGCGAGGGGTCGGTCACCGCCCCGGGCAGCAGGGCGGTGAAGGCGGCCCCGGAGGCGCCCCCGACGGTGGCCCGCAGGCCGTCCTCGGAGCGCTCGGTGAACGCCCAGTGGGCGCCGTCGGCGCCGAGCACCACCGGGGGGCCGGTGACGGTCTGCTCGGCGCTGCCCCGGCCGGTCCAGCGGAGCACTTCGGTGCCGGGGGCTTCGCCGGGGCGGGCGGTCAGCAGCCGTCCGTCGGCGAGCGCCACCCGGTCGTCGGCCTCGTCGAGCTCGACCTGCTGCCGGGCGCGCAGCTCCCAGCCGGGCTGGTCCCAGCGCCACAGTTCGGTCAGTTCGGCGGTGTGGCCGCCGGCCCGGGTGTGGACGACCACGGCGCAGCTCGCGGGGGTGCGGGCGATCCGGCCCACGGCCTGCTGGTCGTCGCCGAGTTCGCGGTGGACGACGGTCGGGCGGGTGGCGCGGGTGTCGAGCACGGCGATGCCGTCCTGGTCGACGGTGAGCAGGTGGCGGCCGTCGTAGGAGGGGACGATCGCGTGCACCCGCAGGGCCGTCCACCGCTCCACCCGGCGGGTGGCGAGGTCGAGCCGGAACAGTTCGCGGACCGCCCCGTAGCGGGCGACCAGCAGCGCGGTGCCGCCGTGGTCGGCGACCACCAGCTGCTCGGCGGGCACGTCCCAGCGGGCGCGGGTCCGGCCGTCCGGGCCGAGCAGCCGCACGCCGGCCTGGCCGCAGGCCACCAGCACCAGGCCGGAGTCCAGCCGGGCCGCGTCCAGGACGGGCAGGGTGCCGGGGCGGTCGGCGGCGGTGACGGTGAGCGCCCCGCCACGGCCGGGTTCGCTCCGCCGGGGCTTCGGCAGGTCGGCGACGGCCAGCGGGTCGGCGCGCTTCGACAGCCGGGTGTGGACCGCGCTTCGGGAGCGCACGGCGGCGCGGCCGGGCAGTCCGCCGGCGCGCACCAGGGAGCGGACGGCGAGGGTGGCGAGTTCGCGGTCGACGGCCGGGTCGGCGCACCGCAGCTCGGCGAGGGCCGCGAGGGCGGCGCCCTGCCCGGTGGCGCCCGGCTCGGTGGCCCCCGGCTCGGCCCCGGCGAGCAGGCCCCGGACGGGCTCCGCGACGTCCTCGCCCAGGGCGAGCAGGTGGACCAGCGCCCGCCCGCGGGCCGCGCCGCCGAGCTCGGCGGCCTCCCGCAGGTCCGGCAGCACGCCCGGGCGCAGCGTCTCGTCCGGCCAGGCGGCCTCGACCGCGCCCAGCCGGTCCCCGGCCCGGCGGCGGTGGTCCACCCAGGCGGAGCGCAGCTCGCGGGCGGCCGCCGGGTCGGTGGCGGTGAGCCGCTCGACGGCGGTGGCGAAGGCGCCGCTCCGGTGGGCGATCCGCACCGCCCGCTCCCGGTTCCCGGCCCGCCAGTGCAGCCGGACCACCAGTTCCGCGGCCAGGCCGCGGCCTTCGGCGAGTTCGGCGGCCTGGGCGGTGCGGCCGTGCCGGTCCAGCAGGGCGACGGCCTCGGCGGGCGCGGCCAGCAGGTCGGCCAGGACGTAGGCGGCCTCGTCGATCCGCCCGTCGCGCTCCAGGGCCTCGGCGGCGTCCCGGTAGAGGCCGGTCAGGTATGCGTGGACGGTCGGGCCGCTGAGCGGGAGCGCCGTCGGCGCCCCACCGCGCTCCTGGGAGCTGGGCCGCAGGGCGCCGGCGAAGCGGTCGGGCAGGCGCAGGGTCAGCAGGCCCTGCTCCGGACCCGCGTCGGTGCCGGAGAGCCGGATCGCGTCGCGCAGGGCGTCCTCCCAGCGGCGCTGCCGGAAGGAGCGGGAGAGCTGGTGCAGGTAGCGGGCGTGGCGCTCCCTGAGGAGCGCCCCGGCGGGGCTGCGCAGGGCGAGCCGGGCCAGCCACTGGCCGCGCGGACGCCGGGGCGGACGCTGCCGGGCGGGGGCGGCCGAGGCCGTGCCGGTTGCGCGGACGCCTCCGGTGCGCTTCGCCGCCGCCTCCTGGGCGGTGCGGACGCGTTCGGCGAAGGACGGGATCCTCGGCAGCGCCAGCAGGGCGCCGCCGACCGCCCCGAGGAGCGTCAGCAGGATCCCGCCACCGAGGTCGCCGGCCACCAGGGCGAGGACGCCGAGCGGCAGGCACAGGGCGAACGGCACGACGGCCGCCCACCACGCCCGCGCGTCGACGGTGCCGCGCGTCGCCGCGCCACGGGTGCCGGGCCGGACGGGCCGGCCGCTGCCGCCGCGCCGGTGGGGCCGGACGGCCGGACGGGCCCGGGAGTACCAGCGGTACGTCAGTCCGGCGGTCGCGCCGACCGCCACCGGAAGGACCATCACGGGCGCCTTGGGCACTCCTGTCGTCACGACCGAGGCCAGGAAGGACAGACCCAGCGCGCACACCAGGCCGGTCACGGCTCCGGAGATCCGGCGCGCCCTCGCGGCGCCCGGACCCGGCCCGCCCAGCAGCCGTCCGGCCCGCCGGCTGCGCCCGGGGATGCCGGCCACGGCCCGTAGGTCCACGGCGGCCGGGCGTGGCAGGTCCGTCCCGACCGGTTCGGCTACGACGGGGGTGCCGACCGGCCCCAGCCGGTGGAGGGTGAGCCCGTTCAGGTCCAGCCACTCCGAGGGGTCCACCGGCCGCAGTTCCGCGATGGCATGACGATCCGTCAGTCCACCCCTGGTGAGGACGAGTTCACCGGGCCGGCCGGTCTGTCCCGGGCTCGCCGCCAGGGCCTGGCCGACCAGGTGCAGCGGCGCGCCGGGGGCCCGGTCGGTGCGGGTCCGCACCGGCTCGGCCAGCCGCAACAGCCAGCGACCGTCCGGCAGTTCACTCAGCCGGGCACCGTCCTGCCAGTGCGCGAGGACGCGCTCGGCCGCCTCGGCGGCGCCGATCAGTGGCACGTCGAGGAGGAACCCGGCCGCGTCGACCACTGGGGCGCCCGCCGCACGGTTGCCGGTCGGGGAACTGCTCATCGGTCGGTGCTCCTGATCACGGCGTGGGTGCGCCCGTCGGTCGCGTTCGCGACCACCACCCGGCCCGGGCGGGGTTCGGCGGCGAGCAGCGGCAGCCAGGGATGGACGGCCGGGGCGGTCGGACCGCCGGAGAGCGCGGTGAGCGTGCGGACCCCGTCGGCCCGGACGGCGCGGACCAGCCCCGCGGCCCGGGTGCAGGTGATCAGGACGGGTTCGAAGCCGTCCTCGACCAGTCCGATCACCTCGGTCTCCCCCTCTCCGAGGCGGATCCGGCGGTGCTCGCCCCGGCCCGGGCGGACCTCCCAGGTCCGCCCGTCCTGCGACCAGCCGACGGCACCGCCGCCGTGCACCAGGTGCGGTGCCCCGGCCGCTTCGGCGGGCGGCGGGACGGGCGACAGCCGGGGTTCTCGCGCACGCCGGAACGGGTGACCGCCCTCGGTGGAGACGACCGGTCCGTCCTCCGACACCCGCCCGCCGCGCTCGATCCGGCGCCAGCGGCCGGCCACCGGCAGCACCAGGGCGTCGCCCTCGCGCAGCAGCGGCAGCACCGGCCGGGCCATCAGCTCGGCGAACTCCGGGGAACCGGTCTCCGGCAGGCCGACGGTCGCCGACTCGATCCGGTAGCCGTCGGAGCCACTCAACGCCCGCCCGCTCACGTGGAGTTCCAGCCGGTCCTCGCGCGCGCACAGCACCAGCAGCCGCCCGCTGGTGCGCCCGGCCGCGATCACCGGGCCGAACAGCTCGTGGCGGCGCGGCCGGGCGGCACCGTCGGGGGCTCCTCCGCTCGACAGCCCCAGGGCGATCAGCACCTCGGCGCGCCGGCCCCGGGCCAGCAGGGTGGCCGCGCCGGTGGTGAACGCGGGCAGCGCCCCGCCGACGGCGGGCAGCTGGGCGTCGAGCTGCGCGGAGGCCCGGAAGCCGCGGCCGCGCAACGCCCGCACGGCGACCCCCACCGGGGGCAGCGGCAGCTCGACGGCCGACCCGCCGTCCACCCGGACCGTCACCCGCGCGACGCCCGTCGCGCTCCAGCCCGCCTCCTCGCTCGCCACCGTGCGCCGCCGGGCGGGCAGCCGGGCCGCCAGCCGGGGCGAGGTGAGCAGCCAGCAGTGCGCGGCCGGGTCCAGCGCCCGCTCCGCGTACCGGACGTCCTCGGGTTCGGGGTCGGTGTGCTGCCGGGCCTCGAGCCAGCGCGGCAGCAGTTCGGCGAGGTCCCCGCCGATCAGCCGCCCGGGCGGGTCCCCCAGGACGCCGACCAGCAGTTCGCTGCCCCGGGCAGCCGCCCGGCGGTGCAGCACGAGCAGCGCGGCCAGTTGGACCAGCCGCGCCGCGCCCGCCTGGGCCGGTCCGGCGTCCACCAGCACGACCACCTGGCCGCGGCTCTCGGGGGAGCGCAACTCGGCTTCCAGCTCCAGGAGTTCACCCTCGCTCCAACGGCGCAGGAACTCCTCCGGGTACTCCTCGGCGAGCAGCCACTCGGAGGGCAGCAGCCGCTCCGGCCGTCGGCCGCGGGCCAGGCCGCCGTAGCCGTCCGGCTCGCCCTCGGACCCGGCGACGGGCTCGTGCGCGCCGATCAGGGCGTCCAGGCGGCGCAGCAAGGGGCCCAGCGCGGTGGCGAGTTCGGGGGTGAGCGCGGACAGCGTCCCGGCCCAGGACGCGAGCGCGGCGGTCACCGGCCACGCACCCGAGCCGGTCGGCCGGGCGGGCGGACCAGCTCCACCGTCTCGACCGTCGCCCCGCTGCCCACGCTTGCGCTCCGCTCCACGTCGTACCGCTCCACCGTCCAGATCCTCACTGCTCGCGCACCCGTTCCGCGCCGCTCCGCGCGACGCCTCCTCCCGGCTCCCCGCTGCCGGGCGCCACGCTGCCGGGCTCCCCGCTGCCGGGCACCACGAAGCGGTCCAGGTCCGCCGGGCCTCGGCCGGGCGCCGGCCGGTCGCCGACCAGCGCGTGGCCGGGGACGAGGACGCACAGCTGTCCGTCCGCAGCCCCGAGCGCGACCCGCCACAGGGCCGCGCCGGGCTGCGGGCGGGCCGTGGTCGGGAGCAGCACGCCGTCGTCCTCGCCCAGGTAGCGGGCGCCGTCGGCCCAGGGCAGGTCCGGCGCCTCGCCGAGGACCAGCAGCGCCGTCCCGTCGGCCGCCACGGCCAGCCGGTGCCCGGCCGCCAGCTGGGAGCGCGTCGCGGTCGCGAGGGCGGGGACGGCGGTTCCGAGGGCGAGGACCGCGACCGGATCCAGCGGTGGTTCGCGGCGCTCCCAGCGGAGCGGGACACCGGTCACGAGGGTGCGACCGCCGCGCCCGCCGTGGCCGCCGCGCCCGCGCTGACGACCGTATCCGCAGAACCCGCCGCACCCGCCGTGACCGCCGCGACCAGTCCGGCCCGGAGCCCGGCCAGCGGCGCCGGCAGGTCGGCCGGGTCGAAGCCCGCGTCGATCTCGCGCAGCACGGCCTCCAAGCGCAGCCGGGAGTCCCGACCGTCCGGCAGCCCGCCGTGTTCGGCGAGCAGCGCGGTGCCCGTCCGCAGCAGGCGCTCGGCGCGGGCCGCGGTGCTGCGGGAGAGTTCCTCCGCGGTGTGCGCCAGGCTGCGGTTGGCGGCCCGGTCGATCAGGTCGGCGAGGGCCTCGCGGGCGAGCGCCTGGGTGTCGGCGGTGGGGGCGATCAGTGGGAGCACCCAGAGGTCGCGGGCGGAGGCGGCGGTGCGACCGTCCAGGACGGCGGCCGCGGCGACCAGGTTCTGCGAGCGCACGGCCCGCCGGTCGCTGACCGGGACGCCCGCCGAGCGCAGTCGGCGCAGCGCGGTGGCCAGCAGCGGGGTGACGGCGTCGAGGTCGCAGCGGCGGGCGGCGGCGGTCAGCCGGTCGAGGGCGCCGAGCAGGTCGCCGGTGACGGCGGGCGCGGCCGGGCGGCGGCCGGACTCCAGGAGTTCCTCCAGCCGGGCGTCGACGACGGGTTCGACGAAGAGCCGGGCGAGGAACCGGTCGGCGAAGGCGGCCAGCGCCGGGTCCTCGGGCAGGTGGTTGGCGGCGCCGACGCAGATCCGCAGCGGACTGGCGAGCACGGTGCCGCCGCGCCGGAAGACCCGTTCGTTGAGCAGGCCGAGCAGGGTGTTCAGGACGGCGGTCGAGCCGAGGAACACCTCGTCCAGGAAGGCGATCTCGGCCTCGGGCAGCATCCCGGCGGTCTCGAACTCGACCCGGCCCTCCCGGAGCCGGCGCAGGTCGACCGGTCCGAACAGTTCGTTGGGCTCGGTGAAACGGCCGAGCAGGTACTCGAAGTACCGCCCGCCGAGCTGCGCCGCGACCCGCCGGACCGCCTCCGACTTGGCCGTCCCGGGCGCGCCGACCACCAACAGGTGCTCCCCGGCGACGGCGCACAGCGCCACCACCTCGGCGACCGTCTCCCGGCCGACCATGCCGCGCCCGGCGGCGGACACGGCCGCGGCGACGAGCTCGGCGTCGGCGGCCGGGGGCCCCTCGGCCGGCGGCGCGCCGGGCGGTACGTCGGCGCGACCGGGCGGTACGTCAGCGGGGCCGGGTATCGGAGCGGCGGCGGTGGTCTCGGTCACGAGCACGGGAGTCTACGTTGCCCCGCGCGCCCCTCACCAGCGGGTTTCCCCCGGAGCCGACGCCTCCGCCGCCGTGGGGGCGCGGTGCAGCCGGAACGCGTCCGCGAGGACCGCCCGGGCCAGTGCCCGGGCCGGGCCGCGGGCCGTGGTGCGTCCCGTGGTGAGGGCGAAGTCGGTGGTGCCCAGGTCCGGCAGGCCCGCCTGGTCGGGCACCGGGCGCAGGCCCGGCGGGATCAGGCTACGGGCGTGCGGCACCACGCCGAGGCCGGCCAGCGCGGCGGCCCGGACCCCGGACAGGCTGGTGCTGGTGCAGGCGATCCGCCAGGGGCGGCCGTCGCGTTCGCAGGCGTCCAGGGCGCGGGCCCGGGTGATGCTGGGCGGCGGGTAGACGATGAGCGGCAGCGGCTCCGCCGGGTGGTCGAGCCGGTAGTCCTCCGCCGCGACCCACACCAGCCGGTCCTGCCAGACGAGTTGGCCCTGGGTGTCGCCGCCCGGCGGGCGCTTGCCGAGGACCAGGTCGAGCCGCCCGTCGGCCAGCTGCTCGTAGAGCACGGCGCTCAGCCCGACGGTGAGTTCGAGGTCGACCTGGGGGTTGCGCCGCCGGAAGCCGCGCAGGATCTGCGGCAGCTCGGTGTGGACGAAGTCCTCCGAGGCGCCGAAGCGCACCCGCCCGCGCACCTGGGTGTGCGCGAAGTGGCCGAGCGCCTGCTCGTGCGCCTCCAGGATGGTCCGGGCGAACCCGAGCATCGCCTCACCTTCACCGGTGAGCTGCACGGTGTGGGTGTCCCGGAGGAAGAACCGCCGCCCGGCGGCCTCCTCCAGCCGCCGTACGTGCTGACTGACCGTCGACTGCCGCAGGCCCAGCCGTTGGGCGGCCCGGGTGAAGCCGCCGGTCTGGGCCACCGCGAGGAAGGACCTCAACTGCACCGGATCGAACATCCGGCCACCCTATCTGCTGATATCACGAATCATGATGACAGTGAGTGCGGTCAGCGGGATTCCCACTCACCCGGACGGACGGCAGGCTGGGGCCGTCCCACCCGAACCACCAGCGCGGAGAACCATGCCTCGCCCGAAGACCCCGATCCGCCTCCCCACCCGCCTCCCTGCCCGCCTCCGGATGGACCCGTTCATCGCCTCCCTGCTCGCCACCGTGCTGGTCGCCGCCCTGCTCCCCGCACGCGGCGCCGCCGCACCGCTCGTCTCGGACGCCGCCGCCGGCGGGGTCGCCGTCCTGTTCTTCCTCTACGGCGCCCGGCTCTCCGCCCGCGAGGCCTGGGACGGCCTCAAGCAGTGGCGACTGCACGGCACCGTGCTCACCGTGACCTTCGTCCTCTTCCCCCTGCTCGGGACGGCCGCCCACCTGCTGGTGCCGACCGTCCTGACACCGCAGCTCTACCAGGGCCTGCTGTTCCTGACCCTGCTGCCCTCCACCGTGCAGTCCTCGATCGCCTTCACCTCCATCGCCCGCGGCAACACCGCCGCCGCGGTCTGCAGCGCGACCTTCTCCAGCCTCCTCGGCATCCTCCTGACCCCGCTGCTCGCCGCCGTACTGCTGCACACCAAGGGCGGCGTCTCGGCGGGCACCGTGCTGGAGATCGCCGAACAACTCCTCCTGCCCTTCGCCGCCGGGCAGGTGCTGCGCCGCTGGACCGCCCCCTGGATGGCCCGCCACCGCGCCGTCCTCGCCCTGGTGGACCGCGGCTCGATCCTGCTGGTCGTCTACAGCGCCTTCGGCGCCGCCGTCGTCGGCGGGATGTGGGGCACGCTCTCGCTGCCCCGGCTGGGCGCCCTGCTGGTGGTCGAGTCCGCGCTGCTGGCACTGGTCCTGACCGTCACCCTGCTGGGCGGCCGCCGGCTCGGCTTCGACCGGGGCGATCTGATCGCGATCGTCTTCTGCGGCTCCAAGAAGAGCCTGGCCGGCGGCGTCCCGATGGCCGCCGTCCTGTTCCCCGGCGCGGCGGCCGGGCCGATGGTGCTGCCGCTGATGCTCTTCCACCAGGTGCAGCTGATGGTGTGCGCCGTCCTCGCCCGCCGCTGGGCCGCCGAGTGGGCCGCCGAGGCCGCGTCGCGGCCGCAACGACAGGACACCCCGCAGGCAGCCCCCGCCGTCCACCGGACGGCGGCCCGATGACCGCTGCGGCGCGTCCCGCCCGTCGGGGGTGGGCAAGGCCGACGACAGGGGCTCGATCCGTTCGGCTCGGCTCCTTCCCGCCGGATCCATCGCGCCGGGACCACCCCGTCCACCCCGTCCACCCCGTCCACCCCGTCCACCCCGCCCGGCCCGAGGTGCCGTGGTCCGGGTCGCTCTGGTTCGATGGTGGCCGCCGTCACCACCGTCTTCGAGGAGCAGGGCCCTGAGTACGTCGTTCGCAGAAGCGCTGTCCGTCGGCCTGCTGGTCCTGGTGCTGGTGTGCGCGGTGGCCCGGCCGTGGGGGTGGCCGGAGGCGGTGGTCGCGGTGCCGGCGGCGGGACTGGTGGTCGCCACCGGCGCGATCCCGTCGGCGCACGCGGTGGCCGAGGCGGAGCGGCTCGGGCCGGTGATCGGGTTCCTGGCGGCCGTCCTGGTGCTGGCGCAACTGTGCGACGACGAGGGGCTGTTCCGGGCCTGCGGGGCCTGGATGGCCCGCACCGCGGCCGGGAGTCCGCGCCGGCTGCTGGCGCAGGTGTTCGTCGTCGCGTCGGTGATCACGGCGGTGCTCAGCCTGGATGCCACCGTGGTGCTGCTGACGCCGGTGGTGTTCGCCACGGCGGCCCGGCTCGGTGCCCGTCCCAAGCCGCACCTGTACGCCTGCACCCACCTGTCGAACACCGCCTCGCTGCTGCTGCCGGTCTCCAACCTGACCAACCTGCTGGCCTTCGCCGCGAGCGGGCTGAGCTTCACCCGCTTCGCCGCCCTGATGACGCTGCCCTGGCTGGCGGCCGTCGCCGTGGAGTACGTGGTGCTGCGCCGCTACTTCGCCGGCGACCTGGACGCGGGCACCGCGACCGGTGCCGAGGTGGCGGCGCCGGAGATGCCGCTGTTCGCCCTGCTGACGGTGGCGGGCACGCTGGCCGGCTTCGTCCTGACCTCGGTCGTCGGCATCGATCCGGCCTGGGCGGCGCTGGCCGGCGCGCTGGTGCTGGCCGTACGGGCGCTCGTCCGGCGCCGCACCACCCCGGTGGCGATCGTCCGCTCCGCCGCCGTGCCGTTCCTCGCCTTCGTCCTCGCGCTCGGCATCGTGGTCCGAGCCGTGGTGGACAACGGGCTGGCCTCCGCGCTCGGGCACCTCGTCCCGTCCGGCACCTCGCTGCCCGCGCTGCTGGGCGTCGCCGCGCTGGCGGCCGTCCTGGCGAACGTCATCAACAACCTGCCCGCGACGCTGGTGCTGCTCCCGCTGGCCGTCCCGTCCGGTTCGGGCGCCGTCCTGGCGGTGCTGCTGGGGGTGAACATCGGCCCCAACCTCACCTACGCCGGCTCGCTGGCCACGCTGCTGTGGCGGCGGATCGTCCGCGAGCACGACACCGAGATCGGCCTGGGCGAGTTCACCCGGCTCGGGCTGCTCGTCGTGCCCGCTGCCCTGACGCTGTCCGTGCTGGCACTGTGGGGGTCCCTGCAGATCCTCGGAGCATGAGCGTCTCGGTGCACGAGCATCTCGGACCATGAGCATGAGGAGGCCGAGCATGAGGAGGCCGACGCCGTGACCGTCGTCGTCTGGATCGCCGAAGGCACCTGGCCCGCCTGCGTGGACGCCGCCCGCGTCCACGCGCCGCAGGACGCCCGGATCGTCCTGCTGCATGTCACCGGCCAGGACGTCCCCGGCGTCGCCCACGGTGCCTTCGCCGGTCTGCTGGGGCGCGGCCACCGCGAACGCGACCCCGGCGACCAGGTGGAACACCTCGCCGCCGCCTCCGCCCGGCAGCTCCTGGACGCCGCCGCGGACCGCCTCGGCCGCCCCTGCACCCGGCTGGAGCGCACCGGCCGCACCGAACGCGAGGTGGTCACGGCGGCCGAGGGCGCCGGGCTGCTGGTCCTCGCCCGGGACGGCGACCGCTCCCGGCTGGGACCGCACAGCCTCGGCCCCGCCACCCGCTTCGTCGTCGACCACGCCCCCTGCCCCGTCCTGCTGGTCTGGCCGGAGCCGGCACCGGGCGCCGACACCCTGCCCCCTCCCCCGCCGCACCACCGGCGTTAGGGCGGAGGAGGACGCCGCCGCGGTGGGGGCGCCTCTCGGCCGACCGAGGTTCGGCACCCGACGTGAGCTGCCCGACGGCCGGCCCCGGGTGGGAGAGCCGGAGGCAGCCGCCCGGGGCCGCGCCGCCGCGGGGGTGGCCGGTTCGTGCTCACGCGAACCCCACGCGATCTCCGCAGAAGCACCGCGCCGGACCGGTGTCGCGAGCGGGGCGGATCTGCGTAGGCTCCGCAGACACCCGGCACGGCACGCGGGCACCTACGGAAGATCGAATGAGTTACTGCACGCTCTGCCAACGACATCTCAACGGCGCGCTCTCCTGCCCCGGCTGCGGGCGGCCGCAGGAGGCGCTCCCGCCGCAGGAGCCCGAACGCCCGGTCGCGGCCGCGCCCACCGCGGCCCCCGCACCCCGGCGGGCCCGGCGGCGGACGGGCCGACGGCGCGGCGCCCTGTTCGGCCTGGTCGCGCTCGGTGCGACGGCGGGCGGACTGGCCACCGCGGTGGTCGCCTTCGGCGAGGGCGACGGCTCCGCGGTTCCGCTCCCCCCGGGCGGTGCGACGGCGTCCACGTCGCTGGTCGCGCCGTCCGCCCGAGGGCCCGTCAGCGCTCCCCCGACGGCGTCGGCCGCGCCGAGCACGGCGAGCTCCCCGGCGCAGCCGTCGGTCGCCGCCACCCGGCCCAGCCCGTCGAGGACGACCGCCGCCCCGTCCCGCCCGGCGGCCCCGGTCGAGCCGTCCGCACCCCAGCCCACGACGCCCGGCACGGCGCCGCCCACCCGGCACTCGCCCGGGCCGACCGCGACGGCAACGCCGACGCCGACCTGCAAACCCGTCCTCTTCTGGTGCGCCTGAGCCTTCGCGGCCGCTCCGAGGCCCCCCGTTCCGCTCGCCCCGTACGCCCGTCCGGGGCGGTCGGCATCCGTGGTCCTCGGCCCCTTGCCGGTTCACCTGCCCCCGCTATAGTGCGAGCACCCCCGATCCCCCTTCCGGGATCCCCCGGTGAGCTGGGATGACTTTCGTCATCTCGGGATGGTGACAGGGCGGCACTGCCGAACACGGTCACCGGACGGGAGTCTGGTGACCATGGCAACGACACAGGCGGTGCTGACGGCCGAAGGGCTGCGGTACCGGTACGGAGAGACGGTCGCGCTGGACGGTGTGGAGCTGCGGGTCGGCCCGGGAGAGTGCGTCGCACTGCTCGGCCCCAACGGGGCCGGGAAGTCGACCCTGGTGGCGCTCACGGTCGGTCTGCTCGCGCCGCAGCAGGGGACGGTGCGGATCCTGGGCGGCGACCCGCGCCGCGCGGCGACCCGCCGTCAACTGGGCGTGGCGCAGCAGACCTTGGGCTTTCCGAACACACTGACCGTGGACGAGCTGGTGCGCGGCGCCGCCGTCCGCGGCGGGCTGCGGGCGGCGGCGGCCGCTCCGGTCCTGGCCGAGCTCGGGCTGACCGAGCTGGCGCGCCGGCGGGTGTCCAGGCTCTCCGGCGGCCAGCGGCAACGGGTACAGCTGGCGATGGCGCTGGTCACCGAGCCGGCGCTGCTGGTGCTCGACGAACCGACGGTCGGTCTGGACACCCGGGCCCGGCGGCACTTCTGGGAGGTCCTGGCGCAGCGCCGGGCGCAGGGCGCCGCGGTGCTGGTGACCACCCACCTGATCGAGGAGTCCGCGGCGGTCGCGGACCGGGTGGTGGTGCTCGACCGCGGCCGGATCCTGGCGGACGCGCCGCCGGAGGAGCTGGTGGCCCGGCTGCCGGACCGCACGGTGACCGTCCGGACGACCCTGGACCAGGGCCGGCTGGAGCGGCTGCCGGGCGTGCTCCGGGTCGGCCGGGAGCGCGGGTCGGTGACGATCCAGACCCGCTCGCCGGAGGACCTGTTGCGCGTGCTGCTGGACCTCGACCCGGAGCTGTCGGAGCTGCGGGTGCAGGACGCCGGCCTGGCGGAGGCCGTGGTCGCGCTGACCGACGACGGTGAACTCCCGGGCCGCACCGGGACTCAGGAAGGCAGGGCGGCGGCGTGAACGTGGTACTGGGGCGGGTCTTCCGGTCCGAGCTGAGGGACGAACTCCGGTCGATCGTGCGGGAGCCCGCCTCGTTGTTCTTCGGCGTCCTGATGCCGGTCGGGTTCTTCGTGCTGTTCAACCTGCTGTACGGGCAGGGCGCCGTGCAGGGCCTCTCGGCCGGTACGGCGATGGTGGCCACCTTCGGCACCTACGGCGTGATCACCGTCGCCTCCCTGCAACCCGGGGTCGGGGTCGCCCAGGACCGGGACCTCGGCTGGCTGCGGATGAAACGGGTCTCCGCGGTACCGGTCTGGATCAGCCTGGCCGCCAAGGCCACCGCCGCGCTGCTCTACGGGGTGGGCGTGCTGGCGCTGATGGGGGTGGCGGCGGCGGCCTTCGGCACGCTCCACGCCTCGCCCTGGGCGCTGGTGCGGGTGGCGGTGGTGCTGCTGCTGGGCACCGTCCCGTTCACGCTGTTCAGCGTGGCGGTCGGCTTCCGGTTCCGCCCGGGGGCGGCGGTCGCGTTGCTCAACGCGGTGCTGTTCCCGCTGGCGGTGCTGTCCGGGTTGTGGATCCCGATCCGGCTGCTGCCCTCGGTCGTGCGGCAGATCGCCGAGTTCCTGCCCACGTACCACCTCGCCCAACTCGGGCTCGCCCAACTCGGTGACGGCGCCGCCCTGGTGCACGTGCTCGCCCTGGTGGTCACCACGGCGGTGGCGGCGGGTGCGGCGTCGCTCTCCTACCGGCACGCGCGGATCTGAGGCGGCGGTGAGCGACTTCGACGGCACCGCCTCCCGGTCCGTGGCCGAGCGGCTGCGGACCTGGGAGTGGGTCTACCTCGGCTACCTGCTGTTCATGCCGGCGCAGCCGTACTTCTCGCCGGAGCCGGACTGGTGGGAGTGGCCGCTGGCGATCACGGTGTGCGCGGCCACGGTGCTGCTGTACGCGTTGGCCCTGCTGCGGGGGCGGTCGGCGTGGAGCGTCTGGGCCTCCGTGGTGCCGATGGCCCTGCTCGGCGCGCTGGCCACACCGTTCAACGCCGCCGCGAGCGTGCTGTTCATCTACGCCGCGGCCGCCGCGGGCAACGCGCTGCCCTGGCCCGTCGCCCGGCGCTGGTTCGCCGGCCTGACCGTACTGGACTGCGTCACGGCGCTGCTGTCGCAGGTGCCGCTCCCCTACCGGCTGCTGGGCTTCGCGTCGGCGCTCGTCATGATCTGGGTCGTCGGGCTGCTCGAACTCGGGCAGCGCGACCGGCGGCAGGAGGCGGAGAACCAGCGGCTGCGCACCTCGCAGGTGGAGCTGCTCGCCACGCTGGCGGAACGCGAACGGATCGCGCGCGACCTCCACGACCTGCTCGGGCATTCGCTGACCGCGGTGGTGATGCGCGCCCAGCTGACCAAGGAGCTGGTGCTCGCCGACCCGCAACGGGCGCGCGCCGAGGCCGAGGAGATCGAGCGCAACGCCCGGGAGGCGCTGGCCGCCGTGCGCAGCACGGTCACCGGCTGGCGGCGGACCAGCATCCGCGCGGAGCTCGAAGTGGCACGGCGTACGCTGGCCGGGACCGGGGTGACGTTGCGGGTGAGCTGTGACGAGGAACCGGCCCTGCTCGCCGCGACCGAGCACGAACTGGGGCTGGCGCTGCGGGAGGCGGTGACGAACGTGGCCCGGCACGCGCGGGCCGCCAACTGCCGCATCGGACTGGACACGGACGAGGAACGGGTGCGCTTGGTGATCGCGGACGACGGCATCGGCGGCGACGCCCCGGAGGGCACCGGGCTGACCGGGCTCCGGGAGCGGATCACCGGGCTCGGCGGCTCGGTGCGGCGCTCGGGCTCGGACGGCACCACCTTGGTCATCACGGTGCCGGTGGGGGTGGCCGGATGATCCGGGTGGTCCTGGCCGAGGACCAGGGCATGGTGCTGGGCGCGTTCGCGTCCCTGCTGGACCTCCAGGCGGACATCACGGTGGTGGCGACGGCGACCGACGGCGACGACGCGCTGGTGGCGGTGCGCGAGCACCGGCCGGACGTGCTGGTGACCGACATCGAGATGCCCGGCCGGACCGGTCTCGACCTGGCCGTGGAGCTGAACCGCCTCGGCGACCCGACCCGGGTGCTGATCGTGACCACCTTCGCGCGCAGCGGCTACCTGCGGCGCGCGGTGGACGCGGGGGTGGCCGGGTACGTGCTCAAGGACGCGCCGATCGGTGAGCTGGCGGCGGCGCTGCGCCGGGTGCACGCGGGCGAGCGGGTGGTCGCGCCGGAGCTGGCGGTGGCCGCGTGGGACGCGGCCGATCCGCTGACGGAGCGGGAGCGGGAGCTGCTGCGCGCGGTCGCGGACGGGGCCGGCAACGCCGCGATCGCGGCGCGCCTGTGCCTGGCCGAGGGGACCGTCCGCAACTACCTGTCCAGTGCGATGGCCAAGTTGGGCGCGCGCAACCGGACCGAAGCGGCCAAGATCGCGCGCACCCGCGGCTGGCTCTGACCGGCGTCCGTCACCGGTCGCGGTCGCGGTTCCGGCCGTCCCCCTACCTGTCGACGCGCCTCCGGTCGTCGCGCCTCCGGTCGTCGCGCCTACCTGTCGTCGCGGCTCCGGTCGCGGCTCCGGTCGCGCCTCCGGTCGCGGCCACCGCCGTTGGTGGTCGCGTACAGGGCACCGAGCAGCATCCCGCCCACCACGCAGACGGCGACGCCGATCGGGGAGCTGATCATGAAGCCGCCGACGACGAGCGCCGCGTAGACCATCGGTGCGGCGGTCCTGAGGTTCCTGTTCATCCGTCATCCTCCTTGGTTGCCCCGCGGTTCCCCACCCCGGGTTGCCTACCCCGGGTTACCTACCCCGGGTTGCCTACCCCGAGTTGCCCCGGCCGAGCACCCGGGACATGAATCCCCTGGTCCCGGTCACAGCCGACCGCCGCTGTCGACGAAACCGATCAGGTCCTCGATGCGGTCCATCGCCGTCACTCCGTACACGTCCTCGACGGCCCGGGAGACCACGTGGCAGATCAGGTTGCGTTCCAGCTCGCCGATGCCGAACCGGTAGGCGTTGAGGTACATCCAGTTGAGGACGACCCGGTACCGCTTGAAGGTGGTCCAGCCGCCGAGCTGGTCGGCCGCCGGCCGGTGGCCGCCGAGCACCCGGTGGAAGGGGCTGCGGTCCGACCAGGCGCTCCAGCTGGAGCCCCAGGCCTCCGGGTCGCCGTCCGGGTCGGTGTCGAGCGCCAACTCCCCGGTGCCGATCAGCCGGTCGGCCCGGTCGCGGTAGCGCAGCAGGGTGTCGAGGAGCTCGCCGGACCGCACCACGTCGTGGTGGTCGGTGGCCCCGGTGATCTCGACCACCCGCTGCCGGAAGGTCGCGGCGTTGGCCTCGTAGACCTGGTCGAAGCGGGCGCGCAGGCCGTCGGGCTGCTTCGCCAGGAAGGCGTCGGCGTGTCCGCGGTAGGACAGGTAGCCGTAGGTCACCGGCGGGAGGAAGCGGTGCGCCGCCGCGATGAAGAGGTCGACCGCGAGGGCCGTCTTCGAGCCGCCGGCGCGGATCCGGTCGAGGACGTCGAAGACGAGGTCGTTGGTGTCGACGTAGTAGTCGGCGAGCAGGTCGGCCGCGGCCGGGCCGCCGAGCACGTGCTCGCGCCGGTCGTAGGGCTCGGTCCCGACGCTGTTGTTGGGCGCCCAGGGGGTCAGCGGGCCGTGTTCGCGCTCCACCGCGGCGAGCCGGACGTGCTCGGCGTGCGAGGCCCGCTCGTCCAGGACCGCCGTCGACGGGTGCGCCCGCAGGTACGGCTCCAGCACGTCGGCCGCGGCGGGTGCGACCACGCCGTCGAAGACCTCCGCGCCCGCCTGGATCGCGATCCGCACGTGCGGCCCGCGCCGCCAGTGCGGCTGGAAGTACACCCGCCGCGCCGCCGGGGACACCGCCGCCATGAACGGGCGTACCGCGTCGAGCAGCAGATCGGTGCGGTCCCGGTCGTGGTGGAACACGTTCACCGTGCGCCACAAGGTCTCTGTCATTCCCGGTCTCCTCGGCAGTTGAGCTCGATGACGTATTCGGTGACTCTGGGCACCCCCTGGTGGTCGAGGAGCGCGGCCTCGGGCCTCGGCGCGACCTCCTGGAACACCGCCGCGTTCGCCGGGTCCCCGGCCAGTCGCTCGAAGGCCAGGACGAGTGGCGGTGACCCGATGTCGACGTACATCGGCTTGCGGCGTCGGTCGCTCGCGACCGACCCGTCCGCGACGACGCCAGTCGGCAGCACGGACACGAAGAACCGTGGGGGCAGGCCGAGTCCGGTCAGCCAGGTGGTCAGCAGGAGCAGGAAGTCCGCGTCGGACTGCCCGGCCGCGCGGCGTGGCAGCGTCCCCGGCTGGGCCACCCAGGTCGCCCGGCGGAGCACCACGCGTCCGATGCTCAGCCGCGGCGCGTGCAGCACCCGGCCCTGCCCGCTCCCGGCGCCCGCGTCGTGCTGGAGCGGCTGGTCGGGGCGCAGCAGCAGCGGGCTCTCGCCGAACGCCTCGACCAGCAGGGCCATGACCGGCGGGAACTGCCGCTCGTAGGACAGTCCGTTGTGGACCGGTCGGACGGCCGCGCCGTCGTCGAACAGGGCCGGCAGTCCGTCGCCGTCCAGGCCGACGGTCAGCCGGGCGGGCGGCGGGTAGTCGAGCCGGTCCGGCAGGGCGGGCTCGCGCTGGTTGAGCGAGGTGGCGAGGGTCTGGGTGAACTCCGCGTACGTCGGCGCGCCCGGGTACACCGTGTCGACCGGGAGCGGGTCCTCCCCGAGGCGGCGCAGCAGTCGGCGCACCTGCGATCGACCCCGGCCGAAGCCGGAGTTGACGGCGTTGACGATCAGCTCGTCGCCGTCGCGCTGGGCGTAGACGGCGACCGATCCGGGCGGACGCACCCAGGGGGGCAGCGCGTCCAGCACCTGCTCGATCCGCCGCCGGTCCGGCAGCGCGCGCCGGACCTCGGCGATCAGCTCCGCCAGTCGGCGCACCTCCGCGACCGGGCTGGCGGCCAGGACGGCGGTCAGCCCGGCCATGGCGAAGGCGACCGCGGCGGGGTGCAGTCGCCTGGCCTCGCGGCCGTCGCGGAGGAGTTCGGCGTAGAACCGGTCGAACGGCACCGGTGCCGCTGCGCCGAAGCGCTCCCGGACGAACGCGGCGATCGCCAGTTTGAACGGCAGCGTGCAGTCGAAGAGGGCGAGCAGCCGGCAGCCGAGTGCCAGGTCGTCCAGGGCCTCCTGCCAGGACGGCAGGCCCGCCTCGACCACGACTCCGGGGATGACCGACTGCTCGGTCACCACGTCCCGCAGTTTGCCGGTGATGCCGACGCCACGCAGTCGCCCGTGCAGCGCCTCCCCGAGCACGACGCGGTCGGCTCCCGCCGCGCTGCCGTACTCGCTCAGGCCCTCCCGGAGCGGGGCCAGCGCGGGGAGCCGCTCCGCCAACTGCCGCAGCGGATCGAGGCCTTGGTCGTCGAAGTCCGGCTGGAGCAGGAGCAGTCCGCTGGTCACGAGCGAGCGCAGGTATCCGGCCGTCCGCTCCGGCGGTGCGGGGAAGCCCGCCGCCAGCGCGGCGAGGGTCGGCCGGGTGGCGGCGGCGCGCAGGCAGTGCCGCAGCGGCGGGGTCAGCGGGAGGGTGAGGAGGTCCTCCGCCGGCGCGGGGCCGAGGAAGCGCACGGTGTCGGCGTCCAGGCGCGCGCTGGGGCTGATCCGGACGGTCGGCTCGGTCGCGCCGGTGGCCAGCGGGGTGAGGACCGACAGGTCGAGTTCGACGACCGACCGGGCCGGCTCCGTGCCGGCCCAGCGCAGGGCCGGCCCGTCCGGGACGAACCGGCCGAGGCCGCTGGCGGTGAAGGTGGTGAAGGGGCTGGTCCTGACGGCGGCGCGGGCGGCGTAGACGGCCAGTCGGATCAGCTCCTGCCGCCCGGGGCGGCGTCCGAGCACCTGGTGCAGGGTGGGGCTGGCGTGGGCGAGGCCCTGGTCGAACCGGGGATCCGCGCCGATCTCGCGCAGCCGGGCGTCGACCGCCGCGGCCGCTTCGGCGACGACGGTCGGCAGCTGCGCCCGACTGGCCCGGTACCGGGCCAGTCGGTGGCCGAACTCGGCTATTTCCGAAGCGAGTTCGGTACCGAGGGCGGCGGCCGTCCCGGGGTCGGCGAGCAGCCGGGCCGGGTCGCGCAGCTGGTGCACCGTACGGCGCAGCGCGACCAGCCTGGGCTTGGACGCGGGGTCGCGCAGGTCCCCGATCACGGTGTGGCAGCGCTCGGACAGCGCTCCGGCGCCGCTCCGCAGTTCGGCGGCCGTACGGGACAGCGCAAGCAGCTCGTGCCGCAGCCGCTGGTCGGCGAGGTGCTCGACCACGTCCGCGGGCAGGCCCGCGACGCGTACTCCGAAGGTGGTGGCGTGGGTGGTCATGGGAACGGGTGGGGGTGGGGGTTGAGGTCGGCTTCGGTCAGCGGGTGCGGCGCGTGGCCGAGCCGGTGGGGCACCTCCAGCGGCCGGGACAGCCCGGCGGTGCGGCGGTTGCGGTGCCCGAAGGTCATGGACAGGGAGCCGGGCACGATCACCTTCACGCAGTGCAGGCCGGCGGCCCGGTGCAGGGGCGAGGTCTGGTCGACGACCACGACGTCCATGCCGCCCGCCAGCATCCGGTCGACGGCCTCGGTCAGGTCGTCCCGCAGGTCGGCGTGGAGCGGCCAGGGGTTGCGGGCGATCACCTCGTCCCAGCCGGTCAGGCGGTCGCCGTCGAGCAGGAAGGACCAGCGGTCGAGGGCCTCGGGCGTCGCGTTGCCCAACGAGTGGTCGGTCATGATCCGCACCAGTTCGGGGTCGGTGACCATCCGGCGGGCCCGTTCCGCCTCGGCCGGGTACCTGGCCTGTTCCTGTTCGACGATGGGTGCCAGTTCGCCGAGGGCGGTGAGCACGGCGGCGACCGGGTCCAGGGCCGAGCCGCTGGTGCAGACGACCTTCGGCCGGGTGTCGTCGCCGGTGGTGTCCTGGGCGAGCACCCAGAACGCGCGGATCCCCTCGGTCAGGGTGATGTCGAAGGCCCGCACCCGGCAGCCGGTGCGCTCGATGCGTTCCGCGAGGAGCCGGATGCGCGGATCGGGCGCCCGGGCGAGGTCCACCTCGGGCACGGGCATCCGGGCGTACCAGGTCATCAGGAAGGCGTCGCGCTCGACGACTTCGAGGATCCCGTGCAGGATCGCCTCCTCGACGCAGCCGCCGAGCGCGCAGCCGTTGGAGATCTCGAAGGTGAAGGGCTTGTCCCTCCGCTCGCCCGTCCGGGCCCCCGGCCGGAACTGCGTCCGGTAGTACGCGTGGGTCTCCGGCACGAGCACCGGCCGGGCCCGGACGAAGGAGTACGCCCACACCCAGTCGACCACGGCGTCCTCGGTGAACGGCTGGTAGGCGCAGTCCGGCTCGCGGTAGCGCTCGGGGGCGAGCAGGCCGAGCGAACGCGGGTCCAGGGCGTCCCCGGCCAGTTCCGCGTAGCTGCCGCGCACGGCGGTCCGCTTGCCCCAGGGCCACTGGCCGCCGAGCCGCTCCAGTGCCTCGGCGACGGCGGTGGCCCGGCTGGAGGCGAAGTCCCGGGTGCGCCCGAACCCCGCCTCGCCCCGGTAGCCGTACTCGGACAGGACCGATTCGGTCAGCGGGACCATCGAGTCGCGCATGCCGCGCGGCGGGGCGACCACCCCGGTCTCGGCGTCCACGTAGAGCTCGGTGAGCCGGGCTTCGGAGAGTTCGCCGATCCGGCTGGCGCGGGCCCGGGGCTTGGGCCGGGAGACCGGCGCGATCACGGCGCGTTCCGCGGTGTCCTCGGGTAGGGCGCCGCAGACCGCGCACAGCGGGTCGGGGAGGAACGCGTGCCTGGTCAGCGACAGGTCGCGCAGGTCGAGGTACCAGCAGCGGTCCGCAGCGGCGCCCGAGTGCAGCACCTCGCGCACGGCCTCGGCGGCGAAGCCGGACAGCCAGCTCGACGCGCTGGTCGCGATCCGTTCGTCCGCGCGCAGTTCGGCCGTCCAGGGCGCGCGTTCGGGCGCGCTGGAGCGCCAGGTCTGCAGGCACCAGGCGCAGCCGGGTTCGCCGGGCCGCACCAGCGGGCCGATCACGACCCGGTCCAGCTCGGTCCACACCGGCAGCCAGGGTTCGCCCCGGTCGTGCGCCTCGGTCCAGCCGCCGGTGTCCCAGCCGTCGCGCGCCACCACCAGCATCGACGGCGGGCGCCGGGCGATCGCGTCGGCCAACAGGCCCTCGCCCAGGACGGTGTCGCTCACGAGCCGTTCCTCCTCACCAGGTCAGCCGGAACTCGGGGCGCGGCCCGGCCGGGTGCTCGGTGCCCAGCTGCGCCACCAGCAGGCTGCGCCTGCGCCCCTCCAGCCCGAACCAGGCGTCCAGCAGGTGGGTGAGCACGTCGTTCTGGATCCGGCCGGCCACGCCCACGGACGCGGCGGCCAGGCAGGCCCGGTGCAGGGCCGCTCCGGCGGCGGCCTGCTGGACGCGGTACCAGCGGGCACCGAAGCGCTCCTCGGCGGCCTCGGCGTCGCCCACCGGCAGCAGCCAGAGGTTCGCCGTGCGGGCGCCCTGCTGGGTCAGTGCGGCCAGCGCGGCCTCGCGGAGCCGCTGCCGGGGGTTGCCCTCGCCGACCAGCTCCAGCCGGTGCTCGTCGGGGAGGTAGCGGTAGGCACCGTCCGGGACTCCGGCCACGTCGGCGACGACGCAGTAGAACTCGACCAGACCGGCCGGCAGGTCCCAGTTCTCCTGCCGCCCGTAGGCGGTCAGGACGGTGGCCAGGGTGCCGATCGACATGGTGTCGGCCTTGAAGCCGCGCATGGCCGCCCGGCGGTTCCGGGTGCCGGCCCGCAGGTCCGCCTCCGCGTGCGGGAGGCTGATCCGCCCGGCCTCCCCCTCCCCGGGGGGCACGGTCGGCAGCGGCTCGGGGGCGGGGCGGCTCTGCCGGAGCACGGCCGCGTGCGCGGCGAAGGCGCGCGGGAAGGCGGCCAGCGAGGGGCCCTCGAACGCGGCGGGCACCGGGGCGACCAGCTCGACCACGGCGTGCACCCCCTCCGCCTTCGGGTCCAGCCCCAGCAGCTCGGCGACGTCGGCGTCGGGGAAGCAGAGCCGGGCCGAGGCGCCGTCCTCGGCCCCGACCACCAGGGCCTGGGCCACCTGGATGCCCGCTTCCAGGCAGGCGAGGCGGTAGTACATCTCGCCGTACTTGGCGGCCAGCCGCCAGAACACACTGGTGTGCACCAGGAGCGTGCCGGCCGGCCGGGCGGCCACCCAGCCGCGGTGGTCGCCGGAGCGCAGGCGCACCAGGTCGTGCCGGGCCGGGTCGTAGTAGTGGACGCCGGTCGGGACCTCCGAGTCGGGCCCGGCGATCACGTACCACTCGGCGCTGTACCGGGCGCCCCCCGAGGGCGTCGGGCGGCGGGTCACCAGCCACTGCAGCGGGTCGTCGTCCGGAATGGCCTCGAAGCTGTCGGTGAAGGGCAGCATGTCCAGCGGGGTCAGCCACTGGGCGCGGGTGATGCCGCCGAGCTCGGCCAGCAGCCGGCCGAGCCGGTGCGCGGACTTCTCCGGCGGCCAGGGCAGCGGATGCCTCTGCGCGCCCGGGTAGCTCTTGACCAGCCGGGGCGGGAACGCCTCCGGGTTCGCCACCTCCGTCGGCGTGTGCACGCTGTCCTGGTAGCGGGTCGCCTCGTCGCTCATGGGGTTCACACCGCGCACAGGTCGAAGGCGGCCCGGGTCAGGAGCAGCCGCAGGTGGGACTCCTGGGCCAGGCTGATGCCGAGCCGGTTGCACATCAGGTGGGTGCAGCGCTCCACGATCAGCTGCGGGACCAGGTGGTTGATGTGCTGGAGCACGTCGGCCGGGGCCTCGAAGTCGGGGTAGGCGTCGAGGCGGCCGAGCAGCTCCAGTTCGACCAGGGTGTCGTTGGCCTCCCGTACGGTCCTGAGCCAGCTGCCGGTCACGGACGCGGCGGGCAGGGCCGTTCCCCTGGTCACGGCCCAGACCGTCTCCAGGGAGGCACGCAGCTGGGCCTTGTTGGCCTCGAAGTGCCGCTCGAAGTCCGGCGTTCCCAGCACGTCCGCCGCCGCTCCACCGCTCTCCACCAGGAACCGTGCCTGGTAGGCGAGTTCGGGCAGGATGCCGGTGAAGACCGTACGATTGGCGGCCATCATGGCGAAGGCGTCCATGGCGCGCTGCCCGGAGGTCCGGCCGCGGGCGATCAGTTGGAGCGCCAGCACGCTGGACGCCATGAACTGCTTCTCGACGGCCTCCAGGGAGCGGCCGGTGCCGAACGCCTCGGTCTCGGGCACGTAGTCGATGAACGCGATCGAGTTGTCCGGGTGCAGCACCGGGTCGTGGTCGGCCATCCGCTCCAGCGCGGCGAGTTCGGCCGCGGACTCGGCGTAGGCCCGCTCGGTCAGCCCGGAGGTCGACGGCGTCGTCCGGTAGAACCCCGCTGCGCTCTCCTCGACGACCGAGCGCACCTCCTGGACGTGCTCCGGCCGGGTCCGCAGCCGCAGCCGCACGTGCGGGCCGCCCTCCCAGTAGCGGAGGAAGAAGAAGCCGTCGACCAGTCCGGCCCGGCTCAGCCGCTCGACGGCGGGCTTGACGACACCGATGATCACGGCGTCCTGGTCGCCGTGGTAGAAGAGATGGGCGCTGACCCAGGTGTGCTCAGTGGCCTCAGCCATCTCAGCCGACTCAGCCATCTCGGACATCTCAGACATAGGTGACTCCGGGCTCGTTCAGTTCCACGATGTACTCCGCCACGTGCTCGCCGCGGACCTGGCCGGGGTCCGGCAGCATCTCGCTGATCTGCACGATCGCGTCCGGCTCGGTGAGCCGGCGTTCCAGGCCGAGCAGCAGCAGCGTGCTCGCGAAATCCACGTAGTTCGGTTTGGTGTCGTTCCCCGGCCGCCGGCCGCTCCCGCCCGCCACCAGCGAGGCCGGGTCGAGGACGGTGACGAAGCACCGTTCCGGGATGCCGTGTTCGGCCAGCCAGTCGGCGACCGTCAACATCCAGGCCGCGCCGGTCGCGGCATCGGCCCGCCGGGGCAGCCGGTCGGCGCGGGTCATCCACATGGCGCGGCGCAGCACCACGTCGCCGACCGTCAACCGGGGCAGGCGCAGGACGCCGTCGTCGGCGCGCGGGTCGGAGGTCATCCTCAGCTCGGTGTGCGCGCCGAACCAGGTGTTGGACTCGCCGAACGCCTCGATCATGAACCGGGCGGCGGGCGGCAGCAGCCGGTCGGCGCCGAGGCCCGGGTGCACCGGGCGGATCCGCTTGCCGAGCCGCCGCGAGACCAGCGCGAGCAGCCCGTCGTCGCCGCACTCCACGTGGAGGTCGTTGACCGGCAGCCGGTCGTCGGCCGCGCGCGTGCTACGCACCCCGGGGTAGTCGACGACCAGGCCGACGCCGGGCTTCCGGACGTTCACGGCGGACCGGGCCACCGCCTCGAACTCGGCGAACAGCACGTTGTCGTGCTCCGCCGCCAGTCCCGGTTCGTCCGGGACGCCGGTGTGCAGGTCGAGGACGTCCAGGATCTGCCGCACCCGGTTGCGGCCGCGGCCGAAGCCGCTGGCGATGCTGTTGACCACCAGCGCCGGGCCACGCTCGGCGTGGGCCAGCTGGCAGTAGACCGCGAGCGACGTCGGGGTGCGGACCCAGTCCGGCCACTCCTCGGCCAGCTTGCGCACCTCCTCGGGGTCGACCCTGACCACGCCGTCCTGGTCGGGCGTCCGCTCGCCCAGCAGCCGCTTGGCGGCGGTGCGCAGGCGGGACAGCTCGCGTACGGCCGCCACCGGGCTGTCGGCGTCGGCGAACCGGCTGTGCGCCGGGCGGGACCGGCGTCCGGCCGGGCCCGGCGTGGCGCCGGCGGACTGCTCGGCCAGGACGTCGCGGTAGAACACCACCAGCGGGACCTGCGCCCCGGCCGGGTAGCTGCGCCGGAACATCGCGTCGAGGGTGAGCTTGAACGGCAGGTCGGGACCGATCAGTCCGAGCAGGGTGCGCACCGCGTCGAGGTCGTCCAGCAGCGGACGCCAGCGGGCACGGTCCAGCACGGCCGTGGTGCCCGGGTCCACCGCGTTCTCGTAGAAGCTGTACCGGGCGAACTCCTGGGCCAGCTTCGGGCTCTGGGCGTGGGTGTGGTCGCCGACCTCGCGCAGCGCGGTGTCCAGCGCGCGGACCACCGTGTCGCGGACGGCGACCCGGTCTCCGGGCTCGGCGACCGCGGGGTAGCTCGCCAGCGCCTCGGCCATCTCCTGCAAGGTCCGGTCCAGCCGCTCCAGGCCGGGCTGCCGACACCGCCGGAGCCACTCGCGCAGGTCACCGACCGGGTCCGCGGACTGGTCGGCGAGCGGCGGGACCAGTTCCAGCAGGCCCAGCGTCACCAGGCGGCGCAGGAACACGTCGACCTGGCGCCCGTCGGCCGCGCGGGCCAGGAGGGTACCCCGCAGCTCGTCGAAGGTGACCTCGCCCGTGGTCAGCTCCAGCACCCCGCGCAGGGTCGGGGTGAGCGCGAGGCTGTGCACGTACTCGTCCGGCCGACGGCCCAGGAACAGCAGGGCACCGTCCTGGACGGTGGCGCTGGGGTTGGTCCGGATCCGGCAGCCGCCGAGCAGCTCGGGGCGTTCGCAGACGGCGCGGGCGATCCGGTGCAGCGATCCGACGCTGACTTCGGTCGAGGTCGGCGAGGCACTCCGCGGCCCGGCCGGCTCGACGATCTCCTCGCCCCTGCCCCAGGCGGCCAGACCGCTGCTGGTGAAGGTGGAGTACGGGCTGGTCTTGGCCGCGGAACGCGCCAGGTACTGCGCCAGCCGCAGCACGGTCTGGCGCTGCGGTGGGCGGCCGGTGTCGAACCACTTCCGCAGGGCCAGGAACAGGTCCGGATTGGCGTGCACGAGGCCGAGTTGGAAGGCGGGCAGCCGGGCGGCGGCGAGCAGGGCTTCGTAGCTCGCGGCCCAGTCCCGGTCGAGTCGCTCCGGCAGTGCCGCCAGCAGGCGGTCGCGTTCGGCGAGCCGTGCCGTCCAGGAGCGGACCGGGTCCGCCAGCTCGGCGGGGACCTCGGCCAGCCGGACCGGGTCGACGTGGCGGCCGCGGTGCACGGCCCGGCGTACCGCGACCAGCCGGGCCTTGAGCTCGCCGTCTCCGGTGGCGCCGATCGCCGTGTGCAGCGCCTTCGACAACGCGTCGGCCCCGGCGGCGATCTCGGCGCGCAGCGAGCGCAGCTCGGTGGCGGTGCGCCAGCTCTCCGTACAGCGCAGCCCGTCCAGTGCGGCGACCGGGCTGCCCGCGAGGCGGACCACGGTGGCCGGGCCGGGCCGGTACCGCACCGGATCGAGGCCGGCCTGCCACTGTTCGTCCGTCAAATCGTCCGTCAATTCATCCGTCATTCCGCCGCCTCCGGCTCCACCGGCACGATCACGCGGCCGCCCGGTCCGGTCCTGGCCAGCAGGATCTGGAAGACCGGGGCGTAGCGCTCCTCGGTCAGTCCGAGCACCGCGCGCACCCCCTCGGCGTGGTAGGCGTTGACGATCCGGCCGGAGAGGCCCTGCGCGGCGGCCGCGACGCAGACGCGGTGGGCGAGCAGGCCCGCCTCCTGGTTGAGCACCCGGTAGCCGCGGTCCCCGAAGGTGTCGAACGCCCAGTCCCGGTCGACGACCAGGTGGACGACGGCGTTCAGGTCCTGGAAGACCGGCCCGGGTATGGTGACGCGTTCGATCGCGGTGAGGGCGTCCGTACCGGGGTCCGTCGGGCTGTCCGGGCCGACCGGGTGCAGTGCGCCGGTGGCCTGGTCGAGCCGGTAGCGGCCGGCCGGTACGCCGGTGAGCTCACCGACGGTCAGGTAGATCTCCACCGGCACCGGCGCGCCCGCCGGGACGGCGTCGCTGCTGACCCCCGCACGGGCCCGGGCCAGCCGCGCCCACAGTTCGAGGCCGTCGACCCGCGAGGCGACCGGGCGGAAGATGCCGGGGCCGGAATCGCGGGACCGCAGCACCTGCGCCAGATCCAGGTCCGGGACCTCGGCGGCGGGCAGGGCCAGCGGCTCGCGGCCGGACCCGGCGACCCCGGCGACCCCGGCGACCCCGGCGGGCAGGACGGGCGGGGCCGGTTCGGCGGTGGCGAAGCCCGCGGTGTCGGTGCGGAAGGACGCGCGGTTGACGGCCGTGAGCCTCGGGCAGGCCCGCGCGACCGCCAGCCCGCTGCGGACCACCTGCGGCTCGATCGGGTCGACGGTCGCGGACAGCGCCGCCGCCGTCTCCGCGACCGTGCGGCGGGGGTCCTCGGCGCCCGCGCCGGCACCGGCGAGGTGGAGGGGCAGCACCACGAGCGCCGGTTCCTCATCGGCATCGAGTCCGAGCAGCTTGTTGACCGGCTCGTCGAGGAACTGGTGGTGCACCCGGGCCCGCAATCCCATGGCCTGCGCGACCAGGTCGAGGTTGCCGGTGAGCAGCCCGGCCTCCTGGGTGCACAGCCGGTAGGCGTAGTCGCGGTAGATGTAGGCGGCCTTGGCGAACAGCCCGGAGAGCACGACCACGGCCTCCGGCTGCGCGCCGGCGGTTCCGGTCGCCCCGGCCAGCAGCGGCCGGTGGTCGCCGCCGCGCAGCAGCACCAGCGAGTGGTGCGGGGCGTCGTAGTGGTAGACGCCGTCGGCCAGGCACACGTACAGCTGGACCGCGAACAGGCAGCGGGCGGAGGCGACCATCCGGTGGTACGGCCAGGTCCCGTTGGTGTCGAACTCCTGCCGGGAGATGCCGTAGCCGTAGCGCAGCAGCGTGGACAGCGCCGACGCGTCGAGCGCCTCGACGGCGCTGAGCGTCCTGGGCACCCTGGTGGTCAGGGGGCGTCGGGGCAGGCCCCGGTAGATCTTGAACTTCAACGGCTCGTCCGGGTTGGCGTACTCGGACTGCCGGGTCTCCATCGCCTCGGCGAGGTCCTCCAGGCTGACCCGCAGGAACTCCCGCCCCACGCCGGCCTGCTGCGCGGCCGCGGCCCCCTCGGTCATGGTCTCCTCGTCACTCACGGCTGGTTCGATCACGGCTGGTTCGGTCACGGCTGGACCGGTCACGGCTGGACCGGTCACAGCTGGACCGGTCACGGGAAGGGATGCGGGTGCGGGTTGCGCACCTCGGGCAGCCGGGGCAGTCCGGTCACCCGCCGGGCCGCGTGCCCGAAGGTCATCGGCACCGAGCCCGGTGCCAGCACCTTGACGCATCTGAATCCTCCCGCTGTGTGTTCCATGGAGGTGGTGTCGACGGCGACGACGTCCATCCCGGCCGCCGCGAAGCGCCGGACGGCCTCGTCGAGGTCCGCGCCGATGTCGGTGTGGCTCGGCCACCGCCAGCGTTCGAGCCCCTGCTGCCAGGTCGACGTGACCGGGTCGTCGAGCAGGAAGGCGTACCGGTCGAACGATCCCGGATCGGCCGCGCAGAGCAGGTGGTCGGCCATCGACCGGACCTCGTCCGGGTGCTCGGCCAGGAACCGGGCCCGCTCGCCCCACTGCGGGTCGAGCGCGAGGACGCTCACGTACTCGACGGTCTGGCTCAGTTCGTGCAGCGCGGCCAGGATCGCCTCCGCCGGGCTCAGTCCACTGCCGCCGGTCGACACCGCCCTGGGCCGTCCGGCGCCGCCGACGTCCTCGGCGAGCGTCCAGAACGAGGGGATCCCGTGCTCCCGGGTGCTGTCGAAGACGTGTACCCGGTAGCCCTGGCGCTCGATGCGCTCGGCCACCAGCGGGATCCGGCGGTCGGGCACGGTGGCGAGGTCGATCCGGGGCAGCGGCGTCCGCCCGTACCAGGCGATCAGGAAGGCGTCGCGTTCGGCGACTTCGAGGATCCCGTGCAGCACGGCCTCCTCGTAACAGCCCCCGAGCGCGTTGCCACTGGAGGTCTCACCGGCGAACCGGCGCTCACCGGCCGGCATCGGCAGGCGGTAGTGGACGAAGCTCTGCGGCACCAGCACGGGCCGGCCGCGCCCGAAGGAGTAGCCCCACACCCAGTCGGTCTCCGCGTCCTCGGTGAACCTCCGGTACGGGAAGTCCGGGACCAGGAAGCGCTCCTCGGGGTACAGGCCGAGCGTGCGGGGGTCGATCGCGGACTCGGCCACGTCGGCGTAACCGGCCCGGACCCCGGCCCGTTTGGCCGGCGCGTACGCGGCCAGCCGTTCCAGCGACTCCGCCACCGCGATGGACCACGCGGAGGCGAAGTCCCGGGTGCGGCCGTAGCCGGCCGGTTCCGTGGCGGTGGCGCCGGGTACGGCCAGGACGGCCCCGGTGAACGGGAACGCGTGCTCGCTGTACGAGGTGACCGAGGGGACCAGGCCGCTCCGCTCGTCCACGTAGGCCGCCCGGAGCGCCTCCCGTTCCAGCGGGCGGACCCGGCTGGACCCGGGCGACGGCTTGGGCCGCACCTCGCGGACGGGCTTCGCGCCCTGCTCGGTGTCGGCCACCGGCACCGAACAGGCCGGGCAGTGCGGATCGTTGAGGAAGGCGTGCCGGGAAAGCGCGAGCGTGGCGGTGTCGACGGTCCGGAACCGCTGCGCCCCGGGGCGGGCCGAGGCCAGCCCGGCGACGGTGTCGGCCAGGAAGCTCGGCAGCTCCCGGTCCGGCGCCCCGGCGGCCAGCTCGGCGGCCTGTTCGGCGGACGCCGCCGCGGTGCGTCGGGTGCGCAGGCACTCCGGGCAGTCCGGCGCCCACGGCCCGACGACCACCTGCCGCGGTTCGCGGAGCACCTGCGGCGGTTCGCGGAGCGCCTGCGGCTGGTCAGCCATGGAGGACCACGGCGCGCACCACGAACGGACACGCGCCGGCCAGGGCGGCATCGTGGTCCAGCGGGACGGCGACCACCCGGCCGCCCTCCCGGGTCAGCCCGGCCACGACCTCCTCCAGGGTCACCGAGCGGGGCGCCGCGGCCCGCTCCGGGGTGGCGGTGGCGCGCAGGTGCGCGGGCAGGTCGGGCACGGGCGCGGGCGCGTAGGCGGGCTGCTCCGTGGCCCGGGCCTGGTAGGCCAGCAGGGTCCGCTCCAGGCCCAGTTCCAGGGCCGCGGCGGCGTCCAGGTCACTCACGTGGGCGACGGTGCCCGCCGGGGTGGTGAAGGCGAAGGTGGGCAGCCCGAGCAGACCGGACAGGTCGTGGACGTCGAACGACTCGTCGACGATCGCCAGCAGCTTCCGGTAGCGCTCGGCGCGCGGGGTGAGCCCGGCCGTGTCCAGGTCCAGCAGCGGCAGCGGTGCGGTCGCGGTCGACAGGGCGGCGGCCACCGCGTCGTTGGCCTCGGCCACCACGGCGGCGCGCACGGCGGCGGCCCAGTCGTCGCCGGAGGCCGCGGTCCGCGCGGGGAAGACCTGCGCGGCGTCCACCGCGACCGGCTCGCCGGTCAGCACGTCCAGGCCGTACAGCCGGTCGCCCTTGCGGGCGTCGACCATGACGGCCGCGTAGCGCTCGAACGCCCGCCGGACGGCGCGCTGGCGCGACTCGACCACGGTCTCGCCGCAGCCGTGGACGGGGAAGGGGCCGCCGGCCAGGCCGACCGGGTCGGAGACCACGACCTCGCTGACGAACAGCGGCAGTTGCTCGTGGTCGCGCTCGGTGACCTCGGCGAGGACGCCGGTCCGGGGGTCGACGAAGTCGACCGCGCGCCGGGCCAGTTCCTCGTCGTCGACGGGCGCCGCGGTCGTCAGGGCGGCCAGCCGGGCCGGGTCGTCCGGCACCACGGGCCGGGCGAGCGGGTGCGGCAGGAACGCGTGCTTCGAGGTCTCCAGGGTCTCCAGGTCGAACCGGACCAGGTGGTCGGCCCCGGCTCCGCCGGCGGACCCGGCGCCGCCGTCGCTGCCGGCGCCCGCGTCGATGCCGGTGAGGTGGCGGAACGCCGCGAAGCACAGCTGGTTGGCGACCAGCGCGACGGTGGGGCCGCGCAGGAACTCGCTCGGGGCCACCTCCGGGTGGTCCCGCAGGTCCGCGCCGACCAGGTCGGGTGTGAGCGCGAACAGTCGGCGCCACGCGGAGTCCCAGGCCGTGGGATCGCCGTTCTCCGCGATCACCGGGCCGATCCACGCCTCGTCCCCCGCCACCACGGCCTGGGCGAACGCGGCACCTGCGGCGACCGCGGCCCCGGGGAGCCGGCGAGCACGCTCGATCATGGGCCGGTCGGCGACGTGCAGCACCATGGTGGCGTCTGCGGCCAGCAGGTCGACGCGCTCGACGTCCGCGTCCAGGTCGACGATCCGCTGTTCCGGGTCCAGCGCCCGGGACGCCTCCAGGTGCTCCTGGACGCGGTCGCGGTCGAACGGCGACTCACCGAACGGCGCGAGCGGGACGGTCCGCACACCGGCGCGCAGCTGGGAGTTGGCCAGCGCCTGCAGCAGCGGGCCGGAGCCGGTCAGCACCACGGAGCTGTCGCGGTAGGTCTCGAAGCGCAGTTCGGGCGAGTCGGTGAAGTACTCGATGAAGGAGATGTTGGCCGCGTAGGTGGCGGTCAGCTCGCCGGACAAGGTGTGCGGACGGTCGTCCAGCACGTTCTTGACGTACCCCTTGGCGAGCAGCAGCATGATCATCTTCGCCGCCGCGGCACGACTGGACTCCGGTACGGCGGCGCACAGTTCGCCGAGCGTCCTGGTGCCGTCCAGCATCGGCGCGATCCGCTGGACGAACTCGTAGGTCGAGGCGCCCTTCAGTATCGACCCGCCCAGGTTGCTGCGGATGTACGCACCCTCCGGAACGCGCATGACGTAGACGTCCCCGCGCAGTCGTGGCCGTACCCGCTCGACATCGACTCCCATGACCACCGCTTCTTCACTCACTCATTGATGACTGGCCAGCAGGAAGGACCGAGAGCCACCCGGTCCCCTTTGATGAACACGCACCGGCTAGAGCACATGTGCCAGGAGATCAGCACCGGATCAGGTGCAGGAACAGCACGGGCAACAGCAGCAGCAGCTGCTCGCCCCGCCGGAC